>JBHAFN010000204.1:0-3742 GCA_041856105.1 Bacillota bacterium | reverse complement strand
GAGGAAATTAAAATGGAAGAATTAATAATACCTATAGCTGATGAATTGAAGATCAGTAAAGAACAAGTGAACAATACTTTAAAGTTGTTGGAAGACGGCAATACCGTACCTTTTATAGCCAGATACCGTAAAGAAATGACTAAGGGATTGGATGAAGAACAAATTCTTTATATTAAACAACAATATGAATATCAGGTTAATCTTCAAAAAAGAAAAGAAGATGTAATAAGACTTATTGAAACCCAAGGAAAGCTTACCGAAGAAATTCGTCTGGCGATTTTAAAGTGCGATAAATTATCTAAGGTTGACGATTTATATCGTCCATACCAACAAAAGAAAAAAACAAGAGCTAAAGATGCGATTAATAAGGGGTTGGAACCTTTAGCGAAATGGATATTAAGTTTACCTAAATTTGGTTCTTTGGAAGAAGAAGCCAAGAAATATTTGCATGAAGAAGTTAAAACCGTTTTAGACGCAATTAACGGAGCTAAGGATATTATTGCCGAAATAGTAAGCGATAATGCCAAACTCAGATGGAAAATTCAGGAATCGATATTTAAATACGGCTTTATCATTACTAAAAAGAAAAAGAATGCCGTTGATGAAAATCTGACCTATAAAATGTATTATGATCGTCAGGAAAAGGTTGCCTATATCGCCGGACATAGAATAATGGCGATAGACAGAGCGGAAAAGGATAAGATCATTACGGTAAGTCTTAGCTATGATAAGGAATATCTTACCAAATATGCGATCAGAGGGCTTACTCGGGATAAAGAAAGCATTGTCAACGATGTGATTGAAGAAGCGGTTAAAGACGGTTTGGACAGACTGTTGTTTCCAAGCGTTGAAAGAGAAGTCAGGGCTAATTTGAGTGAAAAAGCACAACAACAATCCATTGATGTTTTCTCCATGAATTTGGAAAAGTTATTGCTTCAACCGCCGATAAGCGGAAAATGTGTTTTGGGTTTTGACCCCGCTTATCGTACAGGGTGTAAGTTGGCAATTGTCGACAGTACGGGAGCATTAAAAAAGATTGATGTCATCTATCCTCATCAACCTGTAAACAAGCTTGAAGAAGCTAAGCAAAAGGTTTTAAAGCTCATTAAGGATTATGATGTAGAGTTGATTGCGATCGGTAACGGCACGGCAAGCAGAGAATCGGAAAGATTTATTGCCGATTTGATTAAAGAAAACGATTTAAAGGTAAGTTTTACCATCGTTTCCGAAGCGGGGGCGTCCGTTTACAGTGCCGGGGATATAGCCAGAGAAGAATTTCCTGATTTACATGTCGAACAAAGATCAGCAATATCTATCGCCAGAAGACTGATTGATCCTCTTGCCGAATTGATCAAAATCGATCCTAAAAGTATCGGGGTAGGGCAATATCAGCACGATTTACCTTTAAAGCAGTTAAATGAAAGATTGGATTTTGCCATATTGAAGTCCGTTAATTTGGTTGGTGTGGATGTAAATACGGCAAGTAAGGAATTGTTAATGCATGTTTCCGGATTAAATAAGGCAAGCGCTAATGCCATTATTGAATATCGTAATCTTAACGGAAGATTTAAAAGCAGGGAAGAACTTAAAAAAGTTAAAAGCATTAAAGATAAAACCTTTGAGCAATGTGCCGGATTTTTAAGAATACATGACGGAATTGAACCTTTGGATAAAACGGGAATTCACCCTGAAAGTTATCCTGTCGCCAAAAAAATTATGGATAAATACCATATAACCGTTTTGGGTGAAAAAGTTGAAATCGATCAAAGCTTAATCGAAAATGTCGATCAATATACTTTAAAAGATATTATTGAAGCGCTAAGTCAGCCTTTAAGAGATTATCGGGATAAATATGACGGCCCGATTTTAAGACAGGATATTTTGGATATTAAAGATTTAAAGATCGGTGATGCATTACAAGGAACAATCAGAAATGTGGTGGATTTCGGTGCCTTTGTGGATATCGGACTTCATGAAGACGGTTTAATCCATATATCCAAAATGAATAAACAAAGAAATGTTCATCCAAGCGAAATAGTTTCCGTCGGTGATATTGTAAAGGTTTGGGTCAGCGATATAGACAGGGAAAGACAAAAAGTGCAGTTGAGTTTGATTAAAGGCAATTAATTTGCCTTTTTATATTGATTAATTGTTTAATGCGTAGTACACTTAATACAGATAGTACAAATAATACAGAAAGGAGGAGTTATGTTTATTATTAATTCGCAAACAAATGAGCCTATTTTTGAACAAATTATCAATCAGGTTGTTAAGTTTAAAGAGTTGGGAATTCTAAAGGCAGGCGATAAATTACCTTCCGTCAGAGCTTTGGCAGGTGATTTGGGGATTAATCCCAATACGGTTTCCAAAGCCTATCAGGAATTGGAATTAATGGGAATAGTGGAATCTTTAAATAAAAAAGGAGTATTCATTAACGAAAATAAAACCGAACTTTTAAAAAACAAACTGCTTGATAATCTTGCCGTTATCTTAAATGATTGTTTAGAAAATAAGATAGCGATTAAAGAAGTTCAAGAGGTTGTTTTTAGAATATATGGAGGTGAAAGTAATGATTGAATTTATTGAGGTTAATAAAAAGCTTGGTAATAATGCGGTTTTGGAAAACTTGAATTTAAAAATAAAAAACAAGACGGTATTCGGACTGGTAGGTGTAAACGGGGCGGGTAAAAGCACATTATTAAGATGTTTATCGGGAGTATATAAGATTGATGCCGGAGCTGTTAAAGTTGAGAATGAAGACGTATATGAAAATGTTCAGCTGAAAAAACAAATCTTTTTAGTCAGTGATGACAGTTATTATCCGATTAATGCGACCATTAATTCTTTAAAGGCATTTTATAAAACGTTTTATACAATTGATGAAAGTAAATTCAATCAATATTTGGAAGTTTTAAAATTGGATCCTAAAAAACCGATCAATAATTTTTCAAAAGGTATGAAACGACAAACATTTTTGTTATTTGCCTTGGCAATGGATATTAAAATACTCATCTTGGATGAAGCGTTTGACGGATTGGATCCTTTTGTAAGATTGATTTTTAAAAAGGCCATTGCGGATTTAATTGAAGAAAAAGACATGGTAATTATTATTTCTTCGCATAATTTAAGAGAATTGGAAGATGTTTGCGATACTTTCGGGATTTTGGAAAATCATCGGATTGTTACAAGCGGTGATTTGGACATATCTAAGGAAAACATTCATAAAATACAGGTGGTATTTAACAATGATGTCATTTTGGAAGAATTGAAGGATATTGAAATTTTACAATATAACAAGGTCGGAAGGGTTATAACCGTTGTTTGTAAGGGGGATATAAAAAATATTACCGCCTTTATTAATCGTAAAAATCCGCTTTTATTGGAAGTCTTACCGATCAACTTTGAAGAATTATTCATTTATGAATTGGAAGGGATGAAATAATATGAACAAAACATATTTAAATTATTTATTTAAAGAAAATAAAAAGACATTATTTGTAATAATATTCTTCAGTTTAATAATCGGTCCCGTATTAAGCATGTTTATGGAGTTGAGTTTTAAAGAGGGAATTAAGCATGTTTACGGACTTAACATTAATATTTATTTTTTCCTTGTGTTGGTATTGTTTTATATCATTCCGTTTATATCTTTTAAATACATAAACAATAAAAAAAGCGTGGATACTTATTTTTCCTTACCGATAAGCAGGAAGGAAATGTTTTTCACAAAATTTATCTTTGT
>JBHAFN010000203.1:0-8698 GCA_041856105.1 Bacillota bacterium | reverse complement strand
TTCTGCTGAAATCAGGTCTGTAAAACGGATTGAATACTTGTTCCAATTCATTATCACTAAGAATATAATCCGCTTCATTATCAATAGTTAAACAATTGTTTTCCAAGCTGATCCTAATAATTCCGTCAGGAACACTATATCTAAACGCATTATCCAATAAATTTTTAATTGCTTTTAAGATATACGTTTTATTGGCGACAATAACCGCAGGCTTTAAATCAACAATAAAATTATTGTTATTAACTTTTGATAAAACTTCATATGTATTTAAATTATCTGAAATCAATTCATCCAATCTGAAAGATTCACGCTTAGCTTTCAATATCATATCACTATTTGTCGCGTCCAATATAGACTGAACCAATAAGGACTGATCATTTAAAATATCTTTGCATTTCCTTAAATAAACATCATGATTTTTAAAATCCCCGACGTTATAAATCATACCTTCAATTAAACCGATCATACTTGCAATAGGAGTTTTTAATTCATGAGATGTGATTCTTAAAAACTCCGATTTTTGTTTTTCACGAGAAACGGCTTTTTCTTTTTCCATTTCCAAATCCTTAATACTGGATAATAATTTATCATATAAGGTATTAATATCCTCAGCCAAATACGCAATCTCATCCTGCCCGCTTATCTTGCACTTTATTCCATCATCCAACTTTTGCATTTTTCTTGTTGTAATTGATATTTCTTTAATTCTTTTAGTAGATAAATGACTATATACAAAGGCAACCAAGCTTGTAAGTAAAACTATTATTAAAATAATATACGGATAAAATGTGATTAATTCATTACTTAAATCCGACAGAGAATTAAATGCATATTCACCTTGAACGATAAAATTATTACCTTCTTTAGAAACGATTAAGTAAGACCAAACCCCGATTTGATCAAAATCTTCATTCTCAATGTATTCCAAACCTTCTTTATATGTTTCTTCATCGATCTCATCCGGATAAATTACAACCCCGTTTTTATCAATTAAACTGAAAAATATGTTTTTTTGTTCGATATCTTCAGCTCTTATCAATTTTATTATTTCTGCTTCGGACTTATTATCAAGACTTTCAACAATATTTAAAAAAGTCTTTTTTAATTCTCTTTCCTTTAATTGATTATAATAAATCGGAAATCCGAAATAAAATAAACTGATAATGGAAATAATGGTTAAAATCATCATTCCGCTGACAATCAAAAACTGCTTACGAACCAAACTCATTTTAATTACCCTCGATTTGATATCCACGACCGACAACGGTTTTTAAAGGTAAGGAAGGCAGTTTTTTTCTTAAATTTTTCATATGATTATCTAAAACTCGGCTATACAAATCATCATAACCCCAAATACTGTTCATCAGTTGTTCACGAGTAACGATCTTACCTTTTTTACTGACCAAAAAAAGCAATATCTCATATTCTTTTTTGGTTAGAGAAATTTCGATATTGTTACAATAGACAATGCCTTTTGATTGTTTAATTAAAATGTCGTTTACAAAAATATCGTCATTACCAACCTTATTCCTTAATATGTTTTCAATACGTTTAATAAGAATTATTGGAGAAAACGGCTTAACAACATAATCACTTATCAAATGATTAAAACTGATCAGTTGAGTGTATTCATCATCCATGGCAGTCAACATCATTACAGCTACATCGGAGGATTTCCTTATTTCCTTTAAAACTTCAATACCGGATAATGAAGGAATCATTATATCTAAAATAATTAAATCGAAAGCTTCCCTATTAAAAGCATCCAACGCCTCTTTACCGTCAAAAACCGAAACGACGTCATATTTATGTTCTTTTAAAAACTCACATATAACCTGATTAATTATTACATCATCCTCAACAACCAAAATTTTTGCCACAACAAACTCCTTCCAACAAATATAAATACTTTATAAAAACTATAATCCACAAATGAACTATCATCAACATATCGGGTAAAAAAAACAGAAAAAAAACAGATTAACCCTACCGTTAGGAAAAACAAATATTAATTATTTCCAAAATAAAAATAAGGTTTTACAAAGAAAAATATTTATAAATATAACGCAAGAAAGATGATCCGTTTTTCAAACAATAAATTGAAAACTCCCTTCCATATAGTTTATAATTGAAATGTGTTCAAACACGGGAGGAAATAAAAAGAATGAAAAAGTTGCTTGCATTACTACTTGTTTCAGGTATTCTTGTAGGATGTTCTTCTACAAATACTGCAACTACTACAGATTCTACTACTACAACGGAAACTACGGTAAACAAGGAAATCGACACTCTGCACTTGGAATTTGTTCCTAGTAAAGATGCGGATGTAATTATTACCGGAACCGCTAATCTTGACGAATTGTTAATTGCGGCTATGGCGGAAGAAGGCTATACAATCAATAATGTGGAAATTACCGTAGGAACATCATACGATGCTACAGGGGAAGCGTTATCAGCCGGTACAATTGATATTGGCTGGTTACCGGGAGGAACTTATGCATTATATTCAGATGAAACCGAAGTTGTATTGACTGCAACAAGAAACGGTTTATCTAACGATTCCGAAGACCCTACTACTTGGAACGGAGAAGCAAACGCTACTAAAAAAGACGGTCCGCAAGTAAAATACTACCGTTCATTGATTTATGCCACACCATCGGAATATGGTAAAGAATTGGCGGCTAAAGTAAATGCCGGAGAAGCGTTGACTTGGGAAGACTTGGATAAAGCAAACTGGGCGGTATTAAAAACCAGTTCCTCTGCGGGTTACATTTATCCGACAATGTGGTTAATGAAAAACTATGACGGTAAAAAGATTGCCGATTTATCAAACGTGGTTACTTTGGAAGGTTATGGATCTGCATTTGCTCAAGCGGCAGCCGAATCGGTAGACATTATCGTATGTTATGCCGACGGAAGAAATGACTATGAAGCCAGCTGGATTTTACCGACTGACCAACAAGACGATACTAAAAAAGCCGGTTTAGGAAGAAGTGAATCAATTTGGAACGAATTAAACGTTATCGGAGTTACGGAACCAATCTATAACGATACGGTAGCGATCACCAAAGCTAATCCGGATATCTATAACGATGAATTTAAAACGGCAATTCAAAACGCATTAATCAGCGTGATTGAATCTGATGAAGGAAAAGAAATCTTCAGCGTTTACTCTCACACCGGTTATGCAATTGCTCAAGATTCAGACTATGATGGCGCAAGAGCGGCTTTAGAAGCTGTTCAAGAGTAATTTTGTCTTATAAGGCGACTGGAATATTCTGGTTGCCTTATTTATTTTAGGAGAATAGAATATATGATTAAGTTTATTAACGCCAGTAAAACATATCCAAACGGCGTAAAAGGTTTAAAAAATGTTGATTTAACAATCGAACAAGGTGAATTTGTGGCGGTAATAGGATTATCGGGAGCGGGAAAGTCGACGTTAATCAGAACAATTAACCGCATGCACGACGTTACCGGAGGACAGGTAATTGTCGATGATATCGATGTAATGACTTTGAAAGGAAAAGATTTAAGAAAATTCAGAAGAAAAATCGGCATGATCTTTCAGTCATTTAACCTTATTTCAAGATCAACGGTAATTAAAAACGTTCTTACCAGTAACGTACCGGATATGCCTTGGTATAGAGTACTGTTAGGTCTATATACAAAGGATCAGGAGTTGAAGGGTTTAGAAGCTTTGGATAAAGTGGGAATTTTGGATAAAGCCTATACAAGATGCGATCAGCTTTCCGGCGGTCAACAACAAAGAGTCGCTTTAGCCAGAACATTAAATCAAAATCCGAGTATCATCTTAGCTGATGAACCGGTGGCATCGTTAGATCCGATTATGGCGGATGTGGTAATGAGTGATTTTAAACGCATCAACAGAGAAATGAATATCACCATTATATTAAATATTCACCATGTAGATCTGGCTTTAAAATATGCCGATCGGGTAATCGGGATAAGAGCGGGCGAGATCGTATATGACGGTAATGCCAGTGATGTAACTAAAGAAATATTAACGCAAGTTTATAACGGTCAAGAAATTCCTGAAAGCGGAAAGGAATAGACGGCTATGCAAAAACTGACATTATACGATAAAATATTTAAACCGAAAGTCATCACCTTAAGCAACGGAAATACCGTGATTAAGAAAAAAAGCAGAGTTCCTTTTATCATTACAATGGTATTATCGGTAGTTTACTTATCCATATTAATGACCGGTTTTAATATTGCCATAATCATTAAAAGAGGTCATCAGTTAACTGTAATCTTATTGCAAATTTTTAATCCTAATTTTGCCTATTTTCCTAAAATAATTCAACCTTTAATCGATACGATCAAAATGTCATTGTTGGGAACTATCTTAGGATGTTTATTAGCTTTACCTTTTGCCATATTAGCTTCCAGTAATATTATTAAAAATAAATTTATCCTGTCGATCATCAGAATTATATTAAGTATCATCCGAAGTGTTCCGACGTTAATTATCGCTTCCGTATCTGCTTTAATCTTCGGCTTGGGTACCTTTGCGGGTACTGTCGCCATTACCGTTTTTACTTTCGGTATAGTTGCGAAAATGTTGTTTGAAAGCATAGAAACGATAGATATGGGACCTTATGAAGCTTTGACATCTTTCGGATGCAGTCAGTTTGAAGCTTTCTGGGCTGCCTGTATGCCTCAAATCCTGCCTACCTATTTATCGCACAGCTTATATTGTTTTGAGATCAATATCAGAGCCGCATCCATTTTGGGATATGTCGGAGCCGGAGGTCTGGGAATTTTAATCAATGAAAGAATCGGTTGGCGTGATTATGAAGGTTTAGGAATGGTTTTGTTAGCTTTATTTGTCTTGGTTTTAGCTATTGATCAATTAAGTAGCTATTTGAGAAATAAGCTTAGTTAGGAGTAGTGTATGAGTGTAATAGAAACATATAATAATCGCCCTAAAACGGCTTGGATCAAGTTTTCGGTAAGTGCTGTTATCATTATTTTAGTGTTGTACAGTGCCAGCGGGATAGATTATAAGGGGATTGCCGCTAAAGGAAGTGAAGTTGCCTATGGGGTATTTTATGGATTGATTCATCCCGATTTTGAAACGTTGTTCAGTCTTAAATCGGATGGGGTACCGTTCTTGATTGCTCAAACAGCCGCAATTGCCATCCTCGGAACTGTTTTTGGGGCCATATTGGCTATTCCGGTAAGTTTTTTATCGAGTGAAAATATTGTCCCTAAATGGGTTGCGTTTATCTTTAGAGCGTTGGTTTTGCTTGTTCGTACTATTCCTTCTTTAGTGTGGGCGTTAGTTTGGATCAGAGTTACGGGTCCCGGTCCGTTTTGCGGAGTGGTTACCCAGTCGATTTGTTCAATCGGCATGATTTCGAAGATGTTTGTAACGGCGATAGAAGATATTGATACCAAGATATTGGAATCTTTGGATGCTTGCGGATGTACAACGTTTCAAAAGATCAGATACGGTATTTTGCCGCAATTAAGCGCCAGTTTTATTTCCACAACAATTTATCGTTTTGACATTAATTTAAAAGACGCCACAACTTTAGGAATTGTCGGGGCAGGCGGAATCGGAGCGGCTCTTGTTCAATCAATCGCCAGCAGAAGATGGACTCTTGTAGGTTCTTTCCTGTTTGCCTTAATCGTATTGGTTTTAATTATTGAATATATCTCTACCAGAATCAGAAATAAACTGGCCAGAGGTTAATTATGAGCAGAATCCGAGTTTTAGCAACCAGTGATGTTCACGGCTATATTTATCCTTATGATTATGCGACAAATGATGAAAAAAATATGGGCTTAGCCAAGCTTTCCGATTTAATTAACAGTTTAAGAGATGAAAATACGATAGTAATCGATAACGGCGACAGTTTGGAAGGTTCTCCCTTGTCTTTCTATCATTTTCACAGCGGAAATAAAATACATCCCGTAACTAAAGCGTTTAAGTTTATTAATTATGATTATATAAATTTAGGTAATCATGATTTTAACTATGGGAAAGAAGCGCTGTTTAATCACTTGCATAATTTAGACGGCAAGTGTATTACTTGTAATGTCGAACCTTTAGGATTTACATATGATATCAAATTGATAGAAGATAAAAAAATCGGAATATTCGGTATTGTTACCGATTATATTCCCAATTGGGAAAAACCGGAAAATATTGAAGGATTGGTATTTAAGGACGCATTTACTACAACCAAAAAAATAGTAAAAGAATTAAGAGATAAAGTAGACTATTTAATTTGTGTATATCATGGCGGATTTGAAAAAGATCTGGAAACTTTTCTGCCTACCGAAAATTTAACCGGAGAAAATATCGGTTCTAAGATATTGGAAGAAATTGAAGGAATAGATATCTTGATAAGCGGACATCAACATCGCTCTTTAGCCTTGAAGGTTAAAAATACCGTTGTTACTCAAACGGCAAGTAACGGCTATGAATTGGCTTGTATTGATATAGAAGATAAGCAAATAACCGCCAGATTATTAAATCCTACCGTTGTCGATCAAAGAATTACAAAAGAGATTGAAAACGAAGAGGATATGTGTCAAAAATGGCTTGATACTGTTATCGGAACATGTGTAAACGACTTGCAAATTAAAGATGAAGATGATGCCAGATTGCATAAACATCAGATCATTACTTTTTTAAATCATGTGGCCAGATATTATTCTAAAGCCGATTTGGCAGGCAGCGCGTTATTTATCAACGCAAAGGGTTTTAAAAAAGAGATAACGGTGAGAGATATAGTATCTACCTATGTTTATCCTAACTCTTTATATGTTAAAAAAATTGACGGAAAAAACTTAAAGTTATATTTAGAGAAGTGTGCCGAATTTTTTGATATAGAAAATGATCAAATAGTAGTTTCTAAAAAATATATTTATCCTAAGTTGCAGCATTTCAATTATGATATGGTTGACGGTATTGATTATGAAATAAAGGTCGGCAATAAAATCGGCGAAAGAATTACTTCTTTAAAATTTCAAGGAAAAGATGTAAAAGATGATGATATCTTTACTTTGGCAATTAACAATTATCGAGCCGGTGGCGGGGGAGATTTTGAAATGATCAAATCATTGGAAACCGTTAAGGAAATCACTACGGGAATGGTGGAAATGCTTATTGATTATATTGGTAAATATAAGGTGATTGATTTTGAAGAAGTACATAATATCAGGGTAATTAAATAGTTTTATAAATAAATTACTTTTTTGTAAAAAAAGGATTTAAAACTTAACTTTAATTATTAAAAAGCTGATGATTTTTGGAGTTTAATTATTCAATTATCAAAAGCTTTTTTTAATTAAATATATTTATTAAGTTTTATTACACTTTACAAAGATTTAACATTTAACTAATGATATTTTAATCTTTTTTGGTTATTGTATAGTTGACTAAAGGAGATAGACATGAAAAAGCTGTTTTTAGGGTTGTTTGTAATATTGTTGAGCGCTTGTAGTAATTCGGCTAATCAAATTAATGTTTACATCAGAGATTCCAGTAGCGGTACAAGAGAAGCTTTTGAAAAAGTTATCGAATTGGATGACATCAGTTTAGATTCTATCGAAGTGTCTTCAAATGGTGATATGATCGTTAAGATAACCAACGATATTAACGGAATAGGATATGCTTCATACAGTGAAAAGCTTAAAGATTCCGTAAATACTTTGTCTTTTAACGGTATAGAACCCACTTTTGAAAACATCATTAATCAATCTTATACTTTGCAAAGATCTTTTAATTATGTAACTCGAGCGGAAAATGATTATAAAGACGAGAAAACAAAACTTTTAATAGAAGCTTTTATCGACTTTATTACAAATTCCATTGAAGGGAAACAGGTTATTAAAGCTGCCGGAGGGATTGTCGATACAAGTGTGGGAATACCTTGGGAAACTTTAAAACAAAATCATCCGATCGTTTTGGAAGATAATCGGGATACTACGATTATTACGGCAGGTTCCACTTCCGTGGAAAAAACTCTCACCGCCGCATTGGAAGCATTTAAACCGATGGCGGGCAATTTTGAATTTGTAATTAATCAAACCGGATCCTCGGACGGTTATAAGCGGGTTTTAGGAAGTGAAAAGGACGGTATAAACGCTTCAGACATCGGATTTGCGTCAAGAGAGTTTAAGGAAACCGAGGACATCAGCAAGGCTAAATTAAGCGGTACATATTGCTTAGATGCCGTTATAGTGATTGTAAATAAGGAAAATACTCAAATAAGTAATCTTTCCAAAGAAGATTTAAATAAAATTTTTAAAGGGATTATTACCGATTTTAAGGAAGTGGAGGGATAAATATGGATGCTGTCGGCAGAAATAAACTGATTGATAAAATATTCAGCTTCATATTCATGTTAATGACAATCTTTTCCGCAGGTTTTGTCTTGATTTTAGTAGGATTTTTATTCTTTAAAGGAATTAAGCCGTTTATTTCAGGCTATGAATACGGCACGAT
This sequence comes from Bacillota bacterium, assembly GCA_041856105.1. Taxonomy (GTDB): domain Bacteria; phylum Bacillota_I; class Bacilli_A; order Erysipelotrichales; family Erysipelotrichaceae; genus UBA9076. The sequence goes on along the minus strand of JBHAFN010000203.1, from coordinate 210 downwards.
CAACTTCTTTGATTTTCTCTTTAAAATGATATACAGGCAAGATCAGGGAATCTACGGGATTGGCTTTATCATTATCAACACAATCATCACCGGATTTTTGGCATTATTGATCAGTTTGCCGATTTCCGTGCTTACCGGTTTATTAATTGTAAAGATGGTCAATCCTAAAATAGGAGTGTTTTTAAGATATGTGGTAGATATTCTTGCCGG
>JBHAFN010000202.1:0-4497 GCA_041856105.1 Bacillota bacterium | reverse complement strand
GAGGACGGCTATGTTTATCTTTATACGACTGCGCAATTTTCTAAGTTTTTAATAGAGAATTTTATTCAAATAAAGCAATGTAGCGTAAAGTTTGAAATAAATGAAACCAATAAAGAAAGAACCGTTAAGAAATTATATTTTGAAAAGATTATCAACAGTCCGAGAATTGATAATATTGTCGGGGCTATTATGAATTGTTCAAGAAAGGAAGCTCAGGATATTATTAAGGATGATCGGGTAAAGATAAACCACATTCCAATTGCAGAATTAAGCAAGTTGTGCAATAATGACTGTATGATTTCTATTAGAGGGAAGGGTAGATTTATTTATAAAGGTATAATTAAGACTACTAAAAAAGATCGTATATTAATAGGAATAGAAAAGTTTGTATAGGAGGGGGTCTAATTGTCAAATCAAAAACCAAAATTTCAAATCATGAAAAATGGTTATAATCGTTTTGAAGTTGATGAAAAAATTGATTATTTGGAAAAACAAGTTGCTGATTTGCGCAGAAAACTGGACTTATACTCTTTAAAACTTGAACAGTCAACCTTATTGTTGGAAGAACTGAGAGCGAGATATGTCAGTTTAAACAATAACTTTGAAAACGCCAAGCAATCCTCGGAGAATATTTCTAGACTGGCTTTAAAAGAAGCCAATTCCATCATTAAAACCGCTCAGGACAATGCGGAGATGATCATTAAAGAAGCCTTATCCATATCCAGATTAATTCTTAGTGATTTGTCCAAGCTTTCCAACAGTGCGGAGGGTATGAAAAGTGAAATGCATAGTAAATTGGATATTATGTATAAAGATATTGAGGATTTTGTACTTCCCGAATTACCTGATTTAAGGTGGTTGGAGGAAGCTGAAAAAAGAATGCATTAGATAAGACACGTTATCTTAAAGTAAAGCGTAGAGAGCCTATGGTTGGTGAAAATAGGTGTTTATGATAAGAATAATATCACTTATCATCAGGCAATCGTTAACCGCGTTAAGGTTATAAGGGCATGTGTTGAACATGAACTAAGGTGGTACCGCGTTATTACGTCCTTAGATCGGGACGTTTTTTTATTGGAGGAGAAAATGACAGATTATAAAGATACCTTATTAATGCCACGTACTGAATTTGAAATGCGTGGAAATCTACCTACAAAGGAACCGGTTATTTTAAAAAGATGGCAGGAAGATAACTACTATGAAAAGTTTTTAAAAGCTCATGAAGGAGAAAAATATTTCGTGCTGCATGACGGACCTCCTTATGCTAACGGTAATTTACATGCCGGAACGGCGATGAATAGAGTTATCAAAGATTTTATCGTGCGCTCACATGCGATGGCGGGTTATTATACACCGTTTTTTCCGGGATGGGATACGCACGGTTTGCCGATTGAAAATGCCATCGGGAAATTAGGGGTTGATCGCAAGAAAATGGCTCCTGCCGAGTTTAGAAAACTTTGTGAAGAGTATGCTTTTAAACAAATCGGTATTCAAAAGGAAACCGAAAAAAGATTGGGAGAAATTGCCGATTATGATAATCCCTATATTACTCTTTTAAAGGAATTTGAAAAAAGACAAATTCAAGCCTTTTCAAAGATGGCTTTAGACGGTTTAATATTTCAGGGATTAAAGCCGATTTACTGGTCGCCGCTTGCCGAAACGGCGGTAGCCGATTCCGAAATAATATATTTGGACAAAAAAGATCCTACTATTTATGTTTCTTTTAAAGTTAAAGACGGTAAGGGAATATTGGATAATGATACAAGTTTTGTGATTTGGACAACCACTCCATGGACTATTCCTGCCAATTTGGGAATTTGTTTAAATCCTAATTTAAATTATTCTTTAATTAATACCGAAAAGGGTAAATTAATTTTTGCTGAATCTTTGGCTGATAAGCTGTTGGAGAAATTTAAATTAGAAAATTTAGGTGTTATAAAAACATTTAAAGGAAGGGAATTGGAATTAATCACTTGTACTCATCCGCTTTATCCAAATAAGGAATCACTAATTATTTTAGGTGAACACGTTACCGATGAAGACGGTACCGGGTGTGTTCATACGGCTCCGGGACACGGGTTGGATGATTATTATGTAGGGGTTAAATACGGTTTGCCTGCTTATTGTCCGGTTGATGAAAAAGGTTGTATGACAAGCGAAGCGGGTGAAGTACTGGCCGGTTTGTTTGTGGAAGACAGTTCTAAAAAAGTAATTACGTTATTAAATAATACGAATAATTTATTGGCTGTAGAAACAATTGTCCATAGTTATCCTCATGATGATCGTTTAAAGAAACCGGTTATTTTCAGAGCAACGGTGCAATGGTTTTGCAGTATTGAAAAAATCAGAGAACAACTTTTAAAGCAAATTAAAGAAGTTAAATGGGAAAACAGCTGGGGAGAAGCAAGACTTTATAACATGATAAAAGATAGAGGGGATTGGTGTATTTCTCGTCAAAGATTGTGGGGAGTTCCTATTCCGATTATCTTTAATGAAGATAAATCTCCGATTATGGAAAAAGAAGTTTTTGAACACATTGAAAATTTATTCGGTGAATACGGTTCCAATGTTTGGTTTGAAAGAGAGGCGAAGGATTTATTGCCTGAGGGTTATACCAACGAAAAATCGCCTAACGGTTTATTTACCAAAGAAACGGATATAATGGACGTTTGGTTTGATTCCGGTTCATCACATCAGGAATTAAGCGCCAGAGGTTTTGAATATCCTGCCGACTTATATTTTGAAGGCAGCGATCAATATCGCGGTTGGTTTAATTCTTCGTTGATTATCGGAACGGCGATTAACGGTAAAGCTCCTTATAAAGCGGTTTTATCTCACGGATATGTAAATGATTCCAAAGGGGTTAAGATGAGTAAATCCGTCGGTAATGTCGTTGATCCGATGAATGTAATAAATAAAAGCGGGGCGGACATATTCAGACTTTGGGCGGCGACTGTAGACTTTAAACAGGATATGCGTATCGGCGATGACAATTTAAAGCAGGTTACCGAGCAATATCGTAAGATAAGAAATACTTTTAAATTTATGTTGGGTAATATAAATCCTGATGATTTTAATCCTAAGACGGACATGATTGAGTATGATAAATTAGCTGCGGTAGATAAATTTATCATGATCAGATTGGATGAAACGATAAGGGATGTAGTAAACGATTATATGAACTATGATTATGTAGGGGCTACCGGTAAAATGACCAATTTATTGATTAACGAATTGAGTTCATATTACCTTGACTTTACTAAAGATATTTTATATATCGAAGCAAAAGATGATTTAAGAAGAAGACAGGTACAAAGCGTGTTATGGAACGTGGTGGACGGCTTAAGTAAACTTTGGGCTCCTTTATTGGCGTTTACCATGGATGAGGTGTGGAACATATTTAATAATGATGAACAAACTTCCGTTCATTATACTCATTTCCCTAAATATATCGGCTATCATGACGCCAAGGAAATAAAAGAAGCTTTTGTTAAGGCTAATGCCTTTAGAGATATTGCCTTTAAAGCATTAGAGGTTGCCAGAGCGGATAAAATTATCGGTAAACCGTTAGAAGCCAAATTGACGGTTAAAGCTGAAAAAGAGCTTATCGAATTGTTGAATAACTTATTTGAAGGTAAGGTTGCTCAATGGTTGATTGTTAGTAAAGTCGAATTTATCGAGGCAAATGAAACTGTTGTAGAGGTAAGTTTTGCCGAAGGTACGATATGTCCAAGATGTTGGAATATCAGTGAAGAATATGATGAAAACGGACTTTGTCCTCGTTGTCAGGCGGTATTGAAAAAATTGAATTTTTAAAAACATAGCTAAATCGGTTTATTCGGTTTAGCTTTTTTAAACGGATACTTCAGTAAAAGACTGATATTTCCTACAGATTGTGGTCAGATAATATAGTGTGTTTAATTTTTTATGATTATTTAGAGAAAATATTCACTTGCAAAATAATTCACATAGGCGTAAAATGATTATAAAGAAAGAAGGTAAACATGAGGAAAATAATTACATTATTAATTACTTTATTTTTAGTTTGCGGATGTGCCCCAAAAACCGACTCATCCGCTTTGGCAAACGGTACCTTTTCAGGTAGCGGCAAAGGTAAAAATGGGGATGTTACGGTCAGTATAACCATAAAAGACAATGTTATAACCGAGGCAATAGTGACAGACTCCAAGGAAACTGCCGGATACAATACGGCTTCCGAGGTTATTCTTGAAAAAATAATTCAGACAAACAGTTTGGAAGTGGACGGAGTATCGGGGGCTACCTATACTTCCAACGCTACATTTGAAGCGGTTAGAAACGCATTGAGTGCGGCAGGAGGAAGTGAAGCCGATTTAGTAAAAAAAGAGGTTTCTTCAAATAACGGGGAAAAAGAAACAATAACGGAAAGTCATCAAATTGTGGTTGTCGGTGCCGGTGGAGCGGGAATGATTGCGGCAATTGAAGCCAAGCTCAACGGCGCTGAAGTAATTCTTATAG
>JBHAFN010000201.1:0-2821 GCA_041856105.1 Bacillota bacterium | reverse complement strand
GAAGAAAAACCGTTTTTGCCTGAACCATATAACTGGAAAACTTATGGAGATATGAACGTAGAATTTTGGAAGAAACATCAAAATACTTCTCTTGAAGACGCTATGGATATGTTTTATAAATCCCATAGTGATGTATTGGCATTAGCTGAAAAGTTTACAAATGAAGAATTGTTTTCTAAGGGTGTCTATGCGTGGACAGTAGGTAGTACGCTGGGTGCTTATTTTGTAAGCACAACTTCAAGTCATTACGATTGGGCTATTAAAAAGCTTAAGGCACATCAAAAAAACGTAAAAGAACGTGGGGGTTAATGAAAATATTTCGACGAGTTTTGCTAAAGATAATGTGGAGTGATTTATAATGCATTTTATAACGGTTAAAGGAATATTGTCCGCTCAAAACGGAATGAATTTATATCGGGGGTGTACTCACGGGTGTATATATTGTGATTCAAGGAGTAAATGTTATCAAATGGATCATGTTTTTGAAGATGTGGCGGTTAAGGAAAATGCTTTGGTATTATTGGAAAATAAGCTCAGAAGTAAAAAAGAAAAGGGCATGATAGCCATGGGGTCAATGTGCGATCCTTATATGGATTTGGAGAAAAGCCTGCAATATACCCGAAGGGCATTAGAAATAATTGAAAAATACGGTTTCGGGATAACTTTAATTACCAAATCGGATATGGTTTTAAGAGATTTGGATATTTTAAAGCGAATTAACAAGAAAACCAAGTGCGTTATTCAAATGACACTGACGACTTATGATGAAGAATTGTGTAAGATTTTAGAGCCTGATGTATGTAGTACAAAAAGCAGACTGAACGCCTTGAAAACCCTTGCAAAAGAAAATATTCCCACCATTGTATGGTTGTGTCCGATTTTACCTTTTATTAACGATACTAAAGATAACATAGAGGGAATATTAAATTACTGTATTGAAGCCAAAGCGAAGGGGATATTGTGTTTCGGGATGGGGTTAACCTTAAGAGAGGGCAATCGGGAATATTTTTATGAACAATTGGATAAACACTTTCCGAAGCTTAAGGAAAAATATATTAAAACATATGGAAATCGTTATGTGTTAAACAGTTTAAAAAATGATGAACTGATGAAAATATTTAAGACTAAATGTGATGAAAATAAAATAATGAGTGGTCCGCAGGCAATCTTTAAATATTTAAAGGAATTTGATAAAAAGGAAAATATTCAGTTGAATTTATTTGAATAATTTCCTTTTTTGTATTGAAATTATCATCGTAGAAGCATATAATTATATATGAACAGATGTTCATATGAGGTGCTTATGTCTTATAGTTATAAAGTAAAATTACAGGGATTGGATTGCGCTCATTGCGCTTCCAAAATAGAGGATAGAATTAAAGCGCTTCCTGAGGTTGATGATGCTTCAATAGATTTGATGACTCAAAAGTGCAGTTTCAACAGTGCGGATAGAAATAAAACGATTGACGAAATTAAAAAAATAGTTTTGGAAATTGAACCGGACGTATTGGTGGTAGAAGAAAAAATTGTCGAAAAAGAAGATAATTTTGCGTTAAGACAAATCATCATCGGGGGAGGCTTGTTTTTGGCGGCTTGGATATTGAAGGGTTTATTTCCGGTAGCGGCTGATATTATCGTGTTGGCGGCGTATTTAACCTTAGGTTATAAGGTTATTATCAGAGCGATAAAAAATATCAGTAAAGGACAAGTGTTTGATGAAAACTTTTTAATGGCGTTGGCGACAATCGCCGCCATTGCCTTAAGGGAATATTTTGAAGCCGGGGCGGTTATGTTGTTTTATCAAACCGGGGAGTTGTTTCAGGATAGAGCGGTTAAGTCGTCAAGGGATAACATTGTTAAATTAATGGATATAAGACCGGATAAAGCAAGAGTAATAAGAGATGAGGAAATAATAATTGATCCAAGCAAGGTAAATATCGGGGAAGTGATCGTTGTTTATGCGGGTGAAAAAATACCGTTGGACGGGGAAGTTGTTGAGGGTTTCAGCTCTTTGGATACTTCCAGTCTTACGGGGGAATCGTTATATAGAGAAGTAGGGGTAAATGATGCGGTAATAAGCGGGTGTGTAAATGTCAGCGGTAAATTAAAGATTAAAGTTACCAAAGATTTTAATAATTCGACCGTTAACAAAATTCTTGATTTGGTGGAAAATACTACCGGCAGAAAAGCTAAAGCGGAAAAGTTTATTACTAAATTTGCCAAGGTTTATACTCCGATAGTAGTTATTGCGGCTTTAATTATTGCAGTAAGTTTGCCGTTGTTTATGGATATTTCATATGCGGACAGTATTAAAAGAGCGGCGATATTGTTAATTATCAGTTGTCCGTGCGCATTGGTAATAAGTATTCCGCTTGGATTTTATGCAGGAATTGGCGGAATGAGTAAGAAGGGGATTTTGGTAAAAGGAAGTACGGTGGTGGAAAGCTTATCCAAAGTTGCCAAAGTGGTTTTTGATAAAACCGGAACGTTGACCGAGGGTAAATTTTATGTCAGTGAATATACTGACGATGAAACCTTAAAATTAGCCGCATATGCGGAATCTTTCTCCAATCATCCCGTTGCCAAGAGCATTGTAAATGCATATCATGGAAACATTGACGGTAGTATTGTAACCGATGTAACGGAAAAAGCCGGTTACGGAATCAGTTGTAAGATAAATAATGATGATATATCGGTGGGCAGTTTCAGGTTGTTGGATGAATATAATATTAAATTTGAACAAGATATTAATACGGTTGTATATGTGGTTAAAAATAGGGAATTGGTCGGAAAGATAGTTTTAAAAGATAAAATAAAAGAT
>JBHAFN010000200.1:0-3033 GCA_041856105.1 Bacillota bacterium | reverse complement strand
ATGTTTTAACTCATCAAATTGAAGAAGTAACCAGCGGTTATGTAAAAAGAAAGGCAGTGCTTGTTTCCTTGTCTTTCGGTGTAGGACTGGCGGTGGCTTTATCGATAATCAGAGTATTAAATGCAAATATCCAACTTTGGCATTATTTACTTCCCGGATATGTTATATGTATCGGTTTGATGTTTGTTTCTCCAAAGCTGTTTGTGGGAATTGCCTTTGATGCCGGGGGAGTAGCGACAGGTCCTATGACGGCAACCTTTATTCTTGCGTTTATCCAAGGAGCGGCATATGCTTATGATGTGGCAGACTTGTTAATTGACGGTTTCGGGATGATTGCAATGGTAGCAATGATTCCTATTATCACTTTACAAATTCTCGGTATTTTATTTAAATATGTTTCTAGTAAGGAAAGGGTTAAAGAATGATGGACGATTTGAGTTATGAGTTGGTTTATGTGATTGTAAACTTCAATGAAGGCAGTAAGATCTTACAAAAAGCTAAGGAATTGGGTTTTAGCGGCGGAACCATATTTTTAGGCAGAGGAACGGTTAATAATTCTCTGTTAAACTTTTTATCTTTATACGATGAAAGTAAAGAGATACTGTTAATGGCAAGTAAGAGTTCCGTGGTGGAAGTCGGCTTAAATAAACTCAGTGAAATGTTTCATTTTCATAAAAAAAATCACGGGATTGCCTTTAGTATATCTCTTAACAACATATACGGTTCCAGCAGCTGTAAACGTAATTTGATCATTAAAGAAAGGAAAAATGTTATGTATCAATTAATTACCACAATAGTAAATAGGGGAAAGGCGGAAGATGTAATCGATGCCGCTAAGGCTGCCGGTTCAAAGGGAGGAACGATTGTTAATGCCAGAGGTTCCGGAATACATGAAACCGGTAAATTATTCAACATGGATATTGAACCGGAAAAAGAAATCGTATTAATCATCGCCAAGTTTGATTCTGCAGATAAAATAGTTCATTCCATCAGCGAAGCGCTTGAGATAAATAAGCCCGGTAACGGTGTTATATTCGTTCAGGATGCCGTAAGAACATATGGATTATATGAATGATTATTAATTAATGAAAAATACCTTGTTGATAAAAACTTTGCACTTGTCAACAATTATTGGACAGTTGCCTGATAACTTACTCCTATGTTTATCAATGGGAGCGGGAATCGGAATGCCGGTGGGATCGGTTATCACAAGTGCGATGAAAAGCGATGACGACTCATCCAATTAATCAGCCAAATAACATTTTTGTAAACTTAAAAAAGGACTAAGGGTATTCTCTTAATCCTTTTTAAAATATTCTTTTATAAATGTTTCCGTTTCATCAAAAGATAATTCTTTATTAACCAAACCGTCCCTTGATTTGACTTCCACAATATTTTCAGATGCTTTTTTGCCTACGGTTATTCTTAAAGGAATACCGATAAGTTCCATATCTTTAAATTTTACTCCCGGTCTTTCATCACGATCATCCAATACAACTTCAATCATATTAGCGGACAATTTATCATAGATTTTATCGGCCAAAGCCACTTGCACTTCATCTTTTACCGATATAATAACGATACCCACTTTATACGGGGCAATATTCTTCGGCCAAATAATTCCGTTTTCATCATTGTTTTGTTCGACGATGGCTGCCATACATCTTCCTACCCCGATACCGTAACTGCCCATCCAAACCAAATTGGTCTGATTGTTGGAATCCAAGAATTCAAGATTCATCGCTTTTGAATATTTAGTTCCCAATTTAAAAGTATTGCCGACCTCAATTCCTCGTTTAAAATAAATTTTACCGCCGCAGTTAGGGCAAATATCTCCTTCCTGAATATTTCTGATATCCGCAATATGCTGTACCTCAAAATCTTTGTGATTGGCATTTTTATAATGATAATCGGCCTTATTGGCTCCAACTATAAAGTTGGACATATAAGATACTTCTTCATCCATAATAATCGGACATTTTAAATCGATAGGTCCGGCAAAACCGACGGGAGCGTTAGTAACATTTACCACCGTATGTGCATCGGCAAGCTCTACAAGATTGGCATTAAACAGCTTTCTGAGCTTAATTTCATTTACATCTCTGTTTCCTTTAACCATAACCCCGTAGGTAACTCCGTCAATATTATAAATTAAAGTTTTTACAAAGCTGTCCGCAGTTAAATTCATATATTCAGCCACTTCTTCGATAGTTTTCGCATTTGGCGTATATACCGACTCTAAAAGCAGCTCATCCTGCATAATCGCCTTCTTATTTACACACTTGGCAACCTCCAGATTGGAAGCGTAATCACATGAATCACATAAAACCAAAATATCTTCACCGATATCGGTTACGGCTTGAAATTCTTCCGATAACAGTCCGCCCATAATACCCGTATCCGCTCTGACAATTTTATAATCCAAACCCAAACGGTTCATGATCTTTTTATAGGCGTTAAATTGTTTGTCATAGGCAATATTCAAGCCTTCTTCATCTTTATCAAAAGTATAGGAATCTTTCATTATGAATTCTCTGACCCTAATCAAACCGTATCTGGGTCTTGGTTCATCCCTGAATTTGGTTTGCATCTGATAGAGAGCAAACGGTAAATCTTTATAAGAATTGATTTTCATTTGTGCCGCCAACGCAAACAGCTCCTCATGCGTAGGACCTAATACAAAAGGCTTGTTAAATCTGTCTTTTAAAGAAAACATCCCGTTGCCGAAACCGGCTCTTCTTCCGGAAGCGATATAAGTTTCTTCCGGAATTAAACAAGGCATCGTAACTTCCTGTGCTCCGGTTTTATTCATTTCATCCCTGATAATATTCTCAATGTTATCCACAACCTTTTTTCCCAAAGGCATTAACATATATATTCCCGAACTGCTTTTTTTAATAAAACCGGCTCTAACCAATAAATTACCGCTTGTTGAATCTTCTGTTTTCTGATCTTCTCTTATCGTATAAAAAAAACTGTTTTTTAATTTCATAATCCTACCTCATGGATATGATTATAGCATGATTTAACCTT
>JBHAFN010000199.1:0-3239 GCA_041856105.1 Bacillota bacterium | reverse complement strand
GGCGGTTCCGTTTCCGGTTCTATCGCTCAATTATTGGTTATCGACGCTTTGAAAAACGAATATATCAAAAGACATGAAAAAACGATTAAGCAAAGAAGAGAAAAAATTGCCAATTCCATCTTAAATAAAGCTTTATGATTTATATTGTTCGATAATCGGTTTATAGAAAAGACCGTTTAAATAAATAATTAATCCAAATCCGATTAAAAGAAAAAATCCGATACTGATAAACAAGGTTTGAATACTGTATAAAGATAAATATATAATCAGAACCGTTAAAATTAAGATCATAGCGGTTCTTTTAATATGGATAAAAAATAACAGAAAAGCATTTTTTAAAGTATTTAAAATTGTATTATCAAAATTACTTAACAAAGCAAAAGCTAAAGAAATAATATTATTGAATAAAATAATTATAATCATAGCGAAAACGATAATTACTTTGGAATCAAACATAAACAGATACAATCCTAAAGATAAATTACCTAGGAAAGATATTATTGAAAGAATTATTCCCTGAAAAAGGTTTAATTTATAAGCTTTGAAAAACTCTTTTAAAATATTGCCTTCTTCTTTATCAATCATTTTTAAAACCACATGATAAGCGCTTATCAGACCGGTGCCTACGGTTAATATTCCTAAAGAGCCGAAAATAAAACAAAAATTTATTATCATCAGATTGGCAATGAAATTGAATATTCGATAAATAAAACCCGTTTCTTTAAAAATACCCATAAGCCCTCCATACCACAAGCATTATATCCCATAAATAAAAAGAGTTAAACCGATAGTTTAAACTCTCAAATAAGTTATCCTTTTACAGCACCAATAGTAATCCCCTGCGTAAAGGATTTTTGGAAAGTAATAAACATTATTACAATCGGAATAGCCGCTAAAGAAGCACCCGCCATCAACACTCCGTAATCAGTCGCAAATTCACCTTGTAAAGTTGCCAAACCTAATTGAAGGGTCAGATTGGTTCTGGTATTTAACATTATTAATTGCAGAAAATAATCATTCCATGAACTTATGAAGGTGAAAATAGCTAACGCCGCAATTCCGGGTTTTACCATCGGAATAACAATATCAATAAAAATTCTTAATTCCGTACAACCGTCAATTTTAGCCGCCTCAAGAAGTTCTCCGGGTACAATTTCCGAGAATTGTTTCATTAAGAATATCCCGAACGGCCACCCCACAGCCGGTAAAATAACCGCCCATAAAGTATTGTGAAATCCCATAAAACTTACCTGTTTAACAAGCGGAACCAAAACTACCTGTTTAGGTAAAGCCATTGCAAATACAAAAACGGAAAACAACAATTTATCGCCGAAAAATCTTTTCTTTGCCAGAACATATCCCGCAGCCGCAGAAACCAAACAAACAAGAATCATGGTTACAACTGAAACGAATATGGAGTTAAACAGCCATTGCCACGCAGGTTGTCTGAATAAGGTTTCCCAACTTTCCAAGGTAGGATTGGTAATAAACCAAATAGGCGGCAACTGCAAACTTTCCAATCTTGTTTTAAAGGAACCGGTAATTACCCAATAGAAAGGAAATACGAATATAACGGTTAAAACGGTTAATAGCGTCATTGAAACGACATTAAATATGTTTCTTTTAATTTTTTCCATATTCCCTCCTATTTAACTTCCTTTTCCGTAAATACTTTAAATTGAATCAAACTGAATATTCCGATGATAATTGCCAAGACTACTCCCATCGCATTGGCATAACCGAATTTATATTGTTTAAATGCCGTTTCATAAACAAGATACATTATCGTACTTGTATTATAGTTAGGCCCTCCGCTGGTCAAGAGTTGAATTAAAGAAAAACATTGGAAGGTATTAATGGTAGTAATAACGACAACATATAAAGTGGTAGGCAATATTCCCGGCCATTTTACATATTTAAATACTTGCCAATCCGTAGCTCCGTCAATTTGAGCGGCTTCAACTTGCGATGTATCCAAGTTACCTAATGCGGCAATATATAAGATAATCGGTTGCCCCACAGATGTGGTAATTAAGATAATTACAATTGCCCAAAAGGCAAACCTTCTATCACCCAACCATTGAATTTCCTGAGATATTGCGCCCATTCTCATTAATACATAATTTAATACCCCGTTATAAGGATCAAACATCCATTTCCAAACCACAACAACGGCTACCGTACCCGTAACGACCGGTAAATAGAATATTCCTCTGAATATACTTCTGATTACCGCATTTTTCTTATAAAGAACCACCGCCGTAAACAAGCTGAAGGCAACAATTATCGGTACCGAAACCACGACCAATATGATAGTGTTTTTTAATGATTTAATAAATATTTCATTGGAAAACAGCTTAATATAATTATCTAAAAACACAAAATCAAACTTCTTATTGGTATAGTTAAACAAACTGGTAAATATTCCGGTAAGAATCGGAAAAACCACAAACACCACAAAGAAAAACAGTGCCGGAGCTAAAAATATATATGCGGTTACGGTTTGTCTTTGATCGATAGAAAGATTTTTATACCAATCTTTAGTTCCTTTTATCGGGTTTCTTAACCAATCAATTATTTTTTTGAATGGATCTTTTTTTGAGCTTACTATCTCATTCATTTTTTTGTCCTCCCATTCACCTTATAAAAATTAAGGGGCAAATAAATGCCCCTGTCAATTATTACTCTTCTAAAGTTAAGTTAGCATTATCATTGAAATATAATGCGGCTTCTTCCGGAGTTTTTTCACCGGTAAGCATAGCTTGAAGTGATTGCCACCAGAATGGTCTCATGCTGGCAAATCCGTTAACCGTATTATAGTATGTTCCATAATATTTTGTTAAAGATGCGTAGTATTGCATGTCTTCATTACCTTCATACAAATCGCCGAAGCTGGTTCTAACCGGGAAACAGTTGGCAGCTAAAACGTTTTGTTTACCTATAACTTCATCGTCGGCTAAAAATTTAACGAATTCTTTTGCGGCTTGAATCTTAGTTTCATCTTTGTTATCGAAAATGGCATAACCGTTTACCAAGTATTCTAAAGTTGGCGTTCCGTCAACGGAAGGTAGAGTTACACCGATTGCTTCAATTTTAGATTCTTCCAATGAAGCGGCTCTTGCGCTTTGAATATTAGGCGACCATAAGTTTACAGCCCAGAATGTTGCGGAAGTAGGAGTGCTGAAGTGATCTAATGCATCCCCGGCTACACCGGCTGTATTAGGGGTTAACCAACCTTC
>JBHAFN010000198.1:0-5713 GCA_041856105.1 Bacillota bacterium | reverse complement strand
TAATATGTTATAATTACATAGAAATGGAGATTGATTATGATTGAATTGACTCATGCCTCTAAACAATATAAGAACGGTGTTAATGCCCTTAATGATATCAGCTTAAAGATTGATCAGGGGGAATTTGTTTATATTATAGGTCCTACCGGTTCCGGTAAATCGACATTAATTAAATTGCTTGACGGTGAGGAAGTTCCATCTTCCGGTACGGTCAATGTAGTCGGAATTAATATCGGTAAATTAAGACATTCCAAAGTGCCTTTATATCGGAGAAATATCGGAGTGGTTTTTCAGGATTTCAGGCTGTTGCCAAGTAAAACCGTTTTTGAAAATATTTCTTATGCTTTGGAAGTTATCAGTATGAAAAAGGCGGTTATAAGACATCGGGTCAGACAGGTAATGAATTTAGTGGGTTTGGATGATAAAGGAAGTTCGTTTCCCAAAGAATTGTCCGGAGGTCAACAACAAAGAGTAGCCATTGCCAGAGCGATTGCCAATAAACCGAAGGTTTTGATTGCGGATGAGCCTACCGGTAATCTTGATCCTGCCATGTCCGATGAAATAATGGCTTTGCTGGAAAAAATAAATCGTGAAGAACATACGACCATTTTAATGGTTACTCATGATTTAACTTTGGTTAATAAACATCGTAAGAGAACGATAGCTCTTGAAAACGGTCATATTGTGGCTGATTTACAACAAGGAGGTTATGTTCAACATGGTCAATAATTTTTTCAGACATATTAAAGAAGGCTTTTTCGGAGTCGGCAGGCATGGGGCGATGTCCATTTCCAGTGCTTCGGCAGTTACGATAACTCTGATTATAGTTAGTATTTTTTATATTTTTTCCATGAACGTTCAACAATTTACCAAAGGTATTGAACAAACCGTACAAATTGCGGTAATGATTGATTACGCTTATGAGGATCAAGCCGTTATGGATCAAATAGGAGTGGATATTGCCAATATTGAAGGAGTTAACGAAGTTGTTTTTCATACCAAGGACGAAGAATTTCAAACTTATTTAGACAGTTTTGAAGATGAATATCAAAGGCAGCTTATTGAGCCTTATCGTGAAGATAATCCGATGCATAATGCCTACTATGTCAGTGTGGATAGCGGTGATATGCTTTCTAAAGTTGCCGCGCAAATACAAAGTATCGAAGGAGTTGAAAGCATCAATTATGGCGGTGATTCGGTTATTGTCGTGGTTGATACTTTAAAAGGGATTAGAAACGGTGGCGCGGTATTAGCCATTTCTTTAAGCTTGTTGGCTATTTTTCTGATTCAAAATACCATTAAACTTACCATTTTTGCCAGAGCGGATGAAATTGCCATTATGCGTAATGTCGGGGCAAAAAACGGATTTATCAGAGCGCCTTTTTTGGTGGAGGGAGTTATTATCGGTATTTTAGGTTCAATTATTCCCATCTTACTTACCGTTTACGGTTATATTTATTTATATAGGGTAACGGGCGGTTATTTGATTTCCAATTTATTCAGTTTGATTCCCGCTCATCCGTTTGTTTTAAGAGTATCGTTATTGTTGCTTCTTACCGGGGTTGCGGTCGGTCTTATCGGAAGTTTCTTTTCGGTTAATAAGTATTTGAGGTGGAAACGATGAAAAAAATAAAAGCATTATTAGTTGTCTTTATTTGTATTTTGACGCTTACTTATGCCAAAGCTGAGGATAATGATTTTGCGACTAACGGTGATTATTATTCCAAGCTTTGTTCTCAATCAAGTTCCAATCTTACTGCGGATGAACAGGCAAAATGTAATGCCTATATTCAATATTTATCCGATCAAAGAGCCGATTTAAAACAGGCGTTAAGCGATATTGAAAAAAAGCGGGAAGAAATTGCGGCAAACATTAAGGAATATGCTCAAAAAATCAGAACATATGATGCCCAGATTGCGACTTTAAGAGTGCAGATAGAGGAGTTAAACGGACAGATAGCGGCCAAGGAAGCGGAAATTGCGGCAACTGAGGCGCAAATTGCCGAACAACAAAACGAAGTGGATATTTTAAAAACCAGATTTAAGGAAAGAATGGTTCAAGCGCAAAAAACGATGCGCTTAAATCAATTTTTGGATATTTTAATCGGTGCCAAAAGCTTTGAAGATTTGATCAGAAAATCTAACGGGATTAATGATATTGTTTCTTATGATCGAAAAACTTTAGAAGAAATTGCGGCTTTAATTGAACAGTTAAATGCTTCAAAGGCAATTTTGGAAGTGCAAAAATCGGAACTTAATACGGCTAAACAAGCTGTTGTGGATAAACAAAATACTTTAATTTATTATAGGCATGAGGCTGAGGTTGTAAGACAGGAGTATTTAAAGAAAGAGGCGGAACTGGAAGCGGAAGGAAATCGTATAGCCGGCAACTTGGAAGAAATTAAAACGAGAATGACGGAAATATCTGCGGCTTTGGGCAGTATTCCCATGTCAAACGGCTTTGTAAGACCGATAAGCGGCGGTAGGGTTTCGGCAGGTACTTGGTATTATCCGGAAAGTTTCGGCGGTGGAGTTCATTTGGGGCAAGACTTTGCCAGCGGAGTCGGAACAACGATTATGGCTGCCGGTAACGGTGTGGTTATAAAAAGTGTCGATGGTTGTGGAGACGGGTATTTGGGGAATAGCTGCGGAGGTAATTTCGGCGGTTCTTCCGGTGGCGGTAATCAAGTCTATCTGCTTACAAAAATCAACGGTAATTTATATGCGGTTAAATACCTGCATATGAGTGCCGGCAGTCCGATTGCTTTAGGTACAATCGTTAACGGCGGTGATCGTATCGGGGCGGTAGGTAAAAGCGGGAATGTTACCGGGCCGCATGTCCATGTAGAGGTGTTTTATCTGGGAACCGATTCGATTGCCGGGTATGCGCAAAGCTGGAATGGAGATTTGGCTTTTGGAGCCAATTGGGGTCTTGCGGCTTTAAACAGACTTTGCGAAAACGGAGTGGGCGCTCCTTGTAGAGTTAAACCGGAATCGGTATTTGGCGGATAATATTTACCGATTGGAAACGGATAATTATAAAAATGAATCAAATCAAACTTAATGCGACGTAACTGAAATATATTGCCGTTACGGCAATGACAATTGATCATTTGGGGTGGCTTTTATATCCCGGATTTAATAAGAGCATATTTCCGTTGGGTATGCACATAATCGGGCGTTTAACCGCCCCGATTATGTGGTATTTTGTTTCGGAAGGAATGTTTTATACAAAAAATTCCGATAAGTATTTTTTTAAGAATGGCGGCGTTTGCATTTATTTCTCACTTTGCTTTTTGTTTTGGTTTTGGTATTCCGTTTGACCTTACAAAAAGCGGGTTATTTAATAAAACAAGCGTTTTATTTTCTTTGGCAATGTCTATATTGCTTATTTCGATTTTTAATAATAAAAAAATAGCGGATGTAATCAAGATTTTTTGTGTTATTTTATTTTGTATATTAATTTTTGGCGCAGATTGGTCTTCTATTGCGATGATGATGCCTTTTTTCTTGTATCAACATAGAAACAATAAAAAACAACAAGTTATCGATTATATCGTTTGGATTGGGGTGTATTCTGCTGTCTATATAATATTTATCGATAAATTATATGGTTTTTTACAATTTGCAACATTACTTTCCATTCCGTTATTAATGAGATATGACAATACGAGAGGTAAAGGAAGAATGTGGTTTTTCTACTACTATTATCCTTTACATTTAATTATAATCGGAATTTTAAGAATAATAATGTATGGAGATATTCCGTTAGTATTCCAAGTCGATTTTATTTAATATACCTTTTATCTCGGGATAGAAAAATATTTTTTATGAAAACATACAAAATCATATGTATTTTATTGTATTTTTAAGTAAATTTTTTCATAAAATATTTAATGTAATTTTGATATGTTATACTTAAATTATGTTGTAAGGGGTTTCGAAAAGGAGTGATTATGAAAAAACCGATTTATGTAGTGGGCCATAAGAATCCTGACTGTGATTCTATTGCGTCGGCAATAGCTTATGCAAATCTGAAAAGAAAGCTGGGTGTCGAGGCAGTCGCATGCAGAATAGGTCCATGTAACAGCGAAACTAATTTTTTACTGAAAACATTTAATTTGAATCAGCCGGAACTTATTTATAGTGCCAAATGTCAATTAAAAGAGATTGAACTTGATGAAGCGGTATTGGTTAAGAGTGAAATCACCATGAAAGAAGCTCTTGATGAAATTTTAAAACGAAAAAATAAAGGGGTTTTTGTGGTTGATGACGAAAATAAGCTTTTGGGAATTGTTTCTATATCGGATTTAACCAGTTTATGGACCAATAAACCGGATGTTTTAAAAAATCTGATGAAAACTGCCAGTCTTACAAATATCACCAAAACTTTAAAAGGTGAAATTTATAATAAGAGCAAAGTATTTAATCCCAGCGGGAAAGTATTTTTACTTCCGTCCTTATCCGATAATGCGTCCGATTATAAAAACGGAATTGTAATAGTCGGAAATACGCCTGACATTCAAAGATATTTAATCGATGCTCATGCGTCATTGATTGTCGTGTGCGGGGAAGCTTGGGTAGATACGGTTACTTTAAGCAAGGCAAAGGAAAAGGATGTAAGTATTATTCATACTCCGTTAACCGCTTTGGAATGTAGTCAGGTTATCTTTCAATCGCCAAGCGTGAAGGAAGTAATGAGTAAAAACGTGATAAGCTTCAATAACAGTGAAACCGTGGAAGAGGCCAGTAAAAAGATGGCTAAAACCAGATATAGAACTTATCCGGTTTTAAACGAAAAAAACGAAGTGATTAATGCGGTGAGCAGATATCACCTGTTTAATTATGAAAAGAAAAGATTTATTTTAGTTGATCATAATGAAATCACTCAGGCGGTTAACGATTTGGAGTTCGGTGAGATTGTGGAAGTTATCGATCATCATCGTTTCGGTGGCATTGAAACCAGTAATCCTATCGGGATTATTGCCAGAACCGTAGGGGCTTGTTCGACTATTATTACTGATTTATATTTTCAAAATAATATCGAAATTGATAAAAGCATTGCCGGAATTTTGCTTGGGGCAATTATTTCCGACACTTTAACCTTAAAATCTCCTACCACTACGGAATATGATATTATTGCGGCTAACAAACTTAGCGAAATAGTAGGAATTTCGATAGAGGAATTAAGTTCAAAAATGATTATGGCTTCGGATTCTATTGTCAATAAATCGCATTTGGAGCTTTTATATGACGACTTTAAAGAATTTAGGATCGGAGATTCCAGAATAGCTATCGGACAGAGTCAATGTAAATCCAAGGATGATTATCTTCAGGTGAAAAAAGAGTTTATCAAATACTTGAATGAAGTGGTTTTAACTCAAAATTATGATTTGATTTTAATCATGTTTACCGATCCTAAAGGAACGGGTTCGTTCTTCTTGTATACCGGCAAAAAATCTTGGGTAATCAGCGAAGGATTCAAAGAAGTTTTAAATGACGACTTTGCCCAAAAGATTATTTCTCGAAAAAAACAGGTTCTTCCGGTTATTATTCAAACTTTAGGAAATTAAATTGTTTTAATCATCTTTTAAGGATATAATAGTATAAAATCATTAAGTTGTTTTTAGACTTTTATTGATTGGGGAGGATCTTTTATGAGTAAGTTTGCAGTAGATAAATCTTTTTGGGAGTTGTTTCCAAATGCTAAAAT
>JBHAFN010000197.1:0-2745 GCA_041856105.1 Bacillota bacterium | reverse complement strand
TTTGAAAATTTAAAGCCTTATCTGGAAAATATTATTTTTACCAACCTTGTTAAAGAAGACGTGTCTTCTAAGGAAATAAGAGAGGAACTTAAAAAATGCAGATATAGCGATAAGGTGGAATCGGCGGTATTGGACTATATTTTAGAAAATAATCTTTATACGGATGTCGATAATTTATATGAATATATTTTTAAAAGGAAATCTTGTAGGAAGTTTAAAGAAGATAAGCTTGAAGATAATTTGTTAAAAGAGCTGATAGATAAAATAGGCAGCTTTAATTTCTTAAATGAAAAAATCGATTTTCAAATTTCATTGAGTACATATGAGCATTTTAAAGGCTTAACTTTAGTTAAAGCTCCGCATTATTTGGTTGTAAGAGGAAATAAGACGGCTAAAAATATGCTTGAATTGGGATTTATTCTTCAAAAGTGGACTTTATGGCTCAGCTATAAAGGGATTGGCAGTGTATGGCTGGGAGGAGCCGATTTTAAAGGTTTTGATGATGTAATTATTATAATCGGATTGGGCTATGCGCAAGATGATTTATATCGTCTGACTTTGTTTAAAAGAAAGAAACTTAATGAAATTTATAACGGTAAAAGTTCAATCTTTGAGGCAAGTCGATATGCACAATCGGGGATTAATCTTCAGCCTTGGTATTTCTTGGAAAAGGATAAAGAAGTATTTGTGTTTAAAAAGAAAATCGGATTATTGAATAAGGTTTATCATCTTCAAGATTTGGACATGGGAATAGTTTTGGCCAATACTTATATCAGTTATATAAAACATAAAAAAAGTTTCAGATTTTCTTATGATAATTCTGAAACACTAAGCGGTTATGTATGTATCGGTAAAATTTTTTGATACAGGGCAATATTAAAGGAGGCTTGAATGGTTAGGGAAGAGATGTCATCCAACTTTGAAGCGTCCTTTTTACTTGTTTTATAGTAATAAGGGGTCATCTTGAAAAGTTTTAACAGAGATTTATTGTCTGCGGTAAACTGATATTTCAATTCCTTTTTAACGATTAATTTTAGTTCGGCTATTTTTATTTCTTCATTTAAATAAGGTTTATCATAGATGGCTTTTTTCAGTTCGAACAAATGATCGGCATTTGGATAAACAAAGATAAAATAGCCGTCATCTTTTAAGACTCGTTTAATTTCATTGATCGCTATCGGGGCAAATAAAGTAGTGATAATGTCAAATGATCTATCCGAAAAGGGTAAATTGTAGATGGATGAAACGATGTATTTGGTTGTTTTATCTTTTTTAGATGCCTGAATTATCGCTTCTTTAGATATATCAATACCGTATTTTTCGGGTAAATCAAAATAACCGGTATAATATCCTTCTCCGCAAGCCAAGTCTAAAAGACTTTTTTTGTTTAAACTTTTAATCAGTATATTTAATTCTTCTTTTAAAGGTTTATAGTAATCTTTTTCCAAGAAATCTGTTCTGGCTGAAATCATTTCTTTATTATCGCCGGAAGAACTGTTTTTGGTGTCTAAATTTAAATATCCTTGTTTGGCTAGATCAAAAGTATGTTTTTTTAAACATTTATAAGATTTGTTTTCTAAGATCAATTCGTTTTTACATAGTGGACAAAGTAATTTCATGAAATAAGTATAGCTTAAATTTGAAAAAATCGATAATCAAAATTACTGATTGACAATCAGTCAGTGATAAGTTATATTGTTTTTGGGAGGTGATTGTATGCGTATAAGCAAGGATAGTGAAGAAAGAAAGAGTGAGATAGTTGATGCGGCTGAAAAATTGTTTGCGAAAAACGGAATCGCCAATACGGCGTTAAGTGCGATTGTAAAGGAATTAAATGTGGCTCAGGGATTATTTTATTATTATTTTAAATCTAAAGATGATGTAATAGATGAACTTGTAAGAAGATACAATCAAGACTTTAAAAAGAATATTGAAAAGAATTTAAAAAACAGTGATTTTCAAACTCAGCTAAATACTTTCGTGGAAAATGTAAGTAAGTCTTTTGAAGAATTCTGGAAGAAATTTGATGACAGTAATACGGACATAGTTCAACTCACATCTAAAAGTATTGATGATGCGAAAAAGATAGCCAGTGATGAGCTGACAAAAATATTAAAAAAAGGTAACGAAGATGAGGAATTGGACATTAAGAGTCCTGAATATTATGCCAAAATAATAGTCGGGGGGATTAGTGATTTAATATCTCAGGGAATGAAAGATGTGGATGAAATTAAGAAAATAGTTAATGACTTGATTAAAAAGGAGAAGAAGGATGAGTAAGACAGTGAAAGATCTTGAAGGAATAATCAGCAAGGTAACAAAAAAGTTTGAAACCGGGGTAAGTAAAATCGGTTCAAAAGTAAATATTGAAACAAAAAAATTGGATTTGAAATCGCAAATCGGGCATCATCAAAGAACAATCAGGCAGCATTATACAAGACTTGGAGAAGCATATTACAACAGTGTGGAAAATAATGAAGGAATTGTTGATGCGGATACAGTAATTAATGTGATTAAGGCTAATAAAAAAGTGATTGAATTGTTAAATGCTCAATTAAAAGATTTGGAAAAATAATAAATCGTAAATTTGATTTATATGTGCCTCCTAAACCGAATTAGTCGGTGAAGGGGGTTTTTATAAAGGAAAATAAGGATGAGGTATCGGTATTATCTATCCTTTTTATAGTTATAACCGCTGATTTATATTTAAAATAACATCAGTGAATTGTTCAAAAGTTTTAGTGT
>JBHAFN010000196.1:0-10935 GCA_041856105.1 Bacillota bacterium | reverse complement strand
TGTAATGGACATAAGCAATAACTCCTTTCTTTTATTTGTGATGATTTAATTGTACAGGATATTATCTGCTTATGTCCTTTTTTATTTAAAAAATTAAAAAGGTGTCAGCTTTCACCAACACCAGAATTTATAGAACCTATTTTTTTAGATATTATCAAATCCGTACGGTTTAAAACCGGCAATTAAACTTATAAGTTCCTTTAATCTTTCGGTTTATAAAAAGCTCTGTTTTCCAAAGAAAAGATTTTCGGGCTGAAACTTCCCGGTTTAACCGGTTTTAACAAAGTATCCAAGGCATTTAGCCGGGCATCAAGATTATCGATCAGATATAAAATTTCCGCTTCCTGAAGCATCGGCAATACCGGTGAGCCGTATTCCAAATGCCCGTGATGACTTAAAACCATATGCCTTAATAAGATGGACTCTTCTTTGTCGCTGTAATTAAGTTTTTGGGCAATTTCCATTAATTGTCCCTGTACAATGGAAATATGCCCGATCAATTTACCTTCCAAGGTATACTCCGTAGTAATCGGACCGCTGAATTCAACCATTTTTCCGATATCGTGGGCAAGAACACCCGCCAACAACAAATCTCTGTTTAATTGCGGATAAAGCTTACAAATTTCTTCAGCCAAACTGATCATTCCGCAAACATGTACCGCCAAACCTCCTAAAAAGCTGTGATGAATTTTTGCGGCAGCCGGATATTTATAAAAGTCCGTACCGTAAATATCATACAGTTCTTTTATTATATTCCTGTAAACAACGTTATTAATGGAATTGATCGTATTATTGATCTTTTCTTTCAATAAATCCTCCGACACGTCCGATTTGATAATAAAATCTTCCATATCAATTTCATCCCCGTCAATCTCACTTATATTTCTGATTCTCACTTGAAGACTGTTATTGTAATCTATTACATCGCCGCTGATATTTAATATCCTGCCTATTTGAGCCATTTCTTCCTGATCATCGGAAACATTCCACAACTTACTGGAAATACTTCCGCTTTTATCCTGTAAAGTAATCGTCAGATAAGGAGCTCCTTTATCGGTCGCTCCTTTTAAAACGTTTTTTATAAACATCGGTTGATTAATAACATCTTTACTTGCAAAATCCTTTATTAATTTACTCATCATTCCACTCCATCTCATCTAAAATCACATAAATATCTTCAATACGATACCCGATGCCGGCTAAATACCTGAATATGGCATTTCTAAGTTTGGTATCCGTATATTTTACTTCATATCTTTTTTTAGCTTTATACGCGCTGTTTCTTAAATTTTCAATTTCATTATTTTCATCTTCGATAAAACTGATATGTTCCATAGCCTTATTGGTTATATCATTGCTGTAACCTTGAATCAACATCTTGCGATACAAAGTATTTTTCTTCATCTTAACCGAAGTATCTTTAATACTTGATTTAACTTTATTTCCCCACCTTATCGCATGTTCCAATTCCTGATTTTCATCGCTGTCTTCCAATAATTCCTCGATAAGATCATAAGAAATTCCCTTCTTCTTTAAACCGGCAATGATTTTATTCTCACCCTGCAAGGCGGTTTTCATAAGCTCTATCGCATTTTTGGCATAGCGATAATCATCTATATATCCCCTATCCTCAAGCTTGTCCACAATGCCGTTTATCTGCTTGATATCGCAATCAAAATTATTACTGATCCAATCATAAATCTCTTTTCTCGTCCTGTCTTTGGTCGCAATTTTATTTATACATGACTGATACGCTTTAACCACACATTCTTCTTTGCGAAGCAATTCGATTTTTTCTTCACTGATTTTTTGTTCTCTGCGCAAGCCTTCATTGGTATAGGTTTCGTTGGTAACGATCAATTTCTGTTCATCTCCATATGGAGATTCCACAATGATCACCACATGATCGTCTTTAACCCTGATTTCATCGATTACATACATCTCCCGATATTGGGCAATCGCCTGATTATACACGGTAATTATCTTATTGGCGAATACCTCACAATCATAAGGAACTATTTGATTAACGGCATTGTTTTTAATAACGGCTTTCTCTTCGGCAGATAAATTAATATACGCCGATAACTTACTCGCCAATTCATCCCCGTTTTCAAAATAATAACCCGTTTTACCTTCAAATAAGATCTCACTTAATACTTCGTCATGTCGTGCAAAAACCGGCAATCCGCTGGCTAACGCTTCAATAAAAGTCATCCCTTGCGTTTCCGACAAGCTTGCCGAAACGAAAACGTCCGCACTGTGATAATAATGAGGTACTTCATCAGTCGGTTTTTTACCGCCGAAGATTACCACATCATTTAAATTAAGCTCTTCCGCCAACTTCTTAAGATTATCTTCTTCGTGCTTAGGTCCAATTCCGATGATTAAAAGCTTGGCTTTAATGTTTTGTTCTTTAACCGTCTTAAACCCTTTAACAACCACATCGATGCTCTTTTCTGCGGCTATTCTGCCAAGATAGATAACCAACGTTTCATCATCCTTAATCCCGTAAGATGCTCTGATTTGTTTAATTTGTTCATCTGAGGTGTTAACGGGATTAAAGCGTTTAATATCCAAGCCCGTAGGAATTACATGAATATTTCTTCTGATCCCGTAGCCCGTCAACATCTCCTTCGTCTTTTGACTAGGTGAAATAACCTCAATACCGGAATCCCCGTATAATTTACTCAACTTTGCCACTAAAACCTTGGCGACGTTATCTATGGTTTTGGAATTTATAAAGTTGATATAGTGAGTATAGTCTTCATAAGTGGTATGATAAGTACTTACCAAAGGAATACTCAACAATCTTGAACAAATTCTGGCAAAAATTCCGATACTGAATTCGGTATGGGCATGAATCAAATCCAAATTTAAAGATTTAATCGTATTATAAGCGCTCACATGAAAAGGAGTGGTCAACACATAACCGTATAGAAACTTTAATTCAATTCCGGGTAATCGCAATATATTTCCTTCCAATTCCGCTTTTTGAAAATCGGGTTTGGTAGTTATCACATAAACCTGATGCCCTTGTTTAATAAGCTCTTTTTCAAGAGTATGCACACTACTTACCACCCCGTTAATTTCAGGTAAATAAGTATCCGTAAAAAGTCCTATCCTCATAACTGTTCTCCTTTTAATTCTTTATCGGGCAATTGTTTGGCATAAATAAAGGTTAATCCGCCGATAAGCATAATTAAATAATAAGTCGCAAATCGCCAAAGAAGCATAATTCCGCTTGTAGCAATCCCACCGAACAAATGAGAAAACAACAATAAGAAGGTAGCCTCCGTTCCTCCGCTTGCCCCCGGTATGGGAATAAACGCATTAATCATCGATACATAAGAAGATAATGCGATTACGTCAATAATCAAGTTTAAATCCGCTTTAATATTTAAAGCCAATGCGCAAAAATAAGGTAAAATATAATATAAAATCAATCTGAGCATATTCACTATAATAACTTGTACAATAATTTTTTTATGTTCCTTCAATCTTTTGGTTTCTTTTTCAAATCTTTTTAACTGACTGTTTAAGCTTTCCAAAGCTTTTTCCTTATCTTTAACGATTTTTATCTTATGGGCAAGTCTTAATCCCTGATTGGTAATAAAGCGATATACAAAAGGAAATTTAACTAAAGCCCAAAGCCCGACAATAACCACGCTGTTGACTAAAAATCCTACCAAAACCAAATAAAACAAATCGGAAAAATGCGCTTTAAAATAAGCAAACCTTAAAATAATCAGAATTAACACCATAACGATCATCGTACTTTGATAAATGATAAAATCCATCCATAAAATACTTGCCGAATCGCTAAGCTGCACGCCCTGTTTTTTAAAAATATAAATTTGGGCAAACTGTCCTCCGGAAGCACTTGGAGTAATCCCGTGAAAAAAGCTGGCAACCAAAGCATTTATTATCCCGTCTTTTCTTTTGTAATGGGGATTGGATATTTTGGTAAGAACGGTTAACCCTTCCCCGATTACCACTTGAATAAAAACGGTAAGTATTACAATTAACACAATCCACCAAATATTGGCGTTAGCTAAAATACCCATAACATCATTAAAAGAATCTTTCAAAGTAAAATACAATACCAAAAAAGTTATTACCATAATTAAAGTTATATTAAAAACATAACTTTTAAAAAGATTTTTTATTTTCTCAACCATAAAATAATTATACTATTTATTCTCTCCATTTAAAACTTCACTGTAAACTTCCTTAAGTTGTTGACCGACATTTTCCAAGCTTTTTTCTTTAGCCGTTTTAATACCTTCCTTGCCGGTATGCTCAATTTCATGATTAACGATTTTTTTAATCAACGAAACAAATCCTTCGTTATTATTTGCTTTATAACAATTTTGTTTATCAACCAACCAAGGCTCAAAAACCTTGATATCTCTGACTAAAACCTGTTGTCCGCTTGCTAAAGCTTCAAGAACGACGATTCCCTCGGTTTCTTCATAAGAAGGAAAGAAGAAACAATCCGCATCCAAATAAGCTCCCTCAATAATCGGCCCCTTCACATAACCGGGAAGAATCAAATTATGCGGAACATTTTCCAACGCATCCCGAATGTTTTTAGGAACGCTGATCAAAGGAGTATTGCCGAACCAGATAAACTTATATTCAGGCAACATTTTGGCAACCTCGATAAAATCCAATAAACCTTTTCTTTCAAAATACAATCCGACCGAAAGAATAACTTTATCCTGCTCATTTATACTGAAATACTTACGGAAAGCCTTAATTTTTTCCTCATCGTATTCAAATCTTTTTAAATCGATTCCGTTGCTTACCGGATAAATAGGTAAATTTATTCCGTAAGACTGTAATAAAGATTTGGAATAAGGAGTAGGAGTAATAATGGCGTCCGCCTTGGAATATAAAGAAATAATATGTTTTTTAAATATCGGAGCAATCTGATTGGAAAGCACAAAAGAGTTTTTAAAGTCTTCTTCCGTAGAATGGGCATGATAAATAACTTTTTTATTTAAAGATCTTGCTTTTTTGATAATGGCATCCGAATTAAAACCGTATGTATTAATATGCAATATGTCATAATCATCCGACCACGGATCAACCGTATATTCCACTCCGGCCAAATCCAAAGCTCTTTGTTGATGTTTAAATGCTCTTCCGATTCCGGATGTCTGAATAAGCTCTTCACTTTCAAAATATAACAGCACTTTCATCATCGTAATCCTCCAACATCTATTCTACACCATAAAAAATGTTTTTTATATAAACACCGTCAATATTAACCTTAAGAAATATTATGAAGAAATTATATTTTTATGATAAATCCATATACATTTTAAAAATATAAATTATAGCCGTTAAACAAATAGCGATAGGCACAAACAAAACAGCTTTTTGCACAAAGCTTGGCGAATTTATATATCCCGATATAAACATTGAAGCTATTAACAAAACGATAAAAACATAACCGACTAAAATCAAAAAACGATAAAATTCCGGAGTTTTTTTATCTAAAAACTTAAGATGTATAAAGGCGAACAATAATTCACCGATTAATTCTAAAACTTCAGCCATATCTATCTTTTAAACGTACTTACAATGTTATTGTTATAAGTATCCAAAACAGCTTCTTCCCCTTCCATATCAACGTAATATATTGAACCGTCAACCTCAAAAACGTTGATATACAATTTAACTCCATCCTCGAAACTTATCCATATTTGATATACGTCATTACCGTTGATCTTTGTATAAGCGGTATCGGCAGAAAAATAGTCATAAGGTTTTTTTATCGAATAATATTGATATAAATTAAGGGCAGCCTGCTTGGCGGAAGTTTCATCTTCCAATAAAGTTATGGCCACATAAGTATTGTCATCAATATTTCTATAATTGATAAAATCTGCGCTACCCTCTTCATACAAAGTATAACTGTCAGGAATATTAATATAACCGTAATTGTCCGAACCGATTTCTAAGGTAAGTTCTTCGCTTATTTCCGCAGACAAATTAAAATCATAATATTTATCCTCACTAAATAAGCTGTCTTCATTTAATTTATACTCAATATATTCATCCAAATCTTTTTCAATTAAATGAAATTCTCTTGGACCGTTATCTAAAATAACTTTATTTAATTCCAAAATATTGAATTTATCTTGCAGTTGTTCTTTTGCTTTATTTAAAAGCTTTTCCATCATAATGGTCCCAAAAGCGTAAGGCGTCATAAATGTAGGAGCATCACAAGCGGTTTTAAAATAATAACTCAGCGTATCTCCGGAAAAATAATAATTAAATTTATTATATAAATCATCTAAAGTCCAATTATAACCGTTTACCGCCACTTCACTAAATGCGCTCAAATACTGATCAAGTTTATTGACCAGAATGTAGTATTCCTTTTCCTTTTCATCCAAATCGTCCAAATAATCCAAAGAACTGTATTCGGAATACATCGCCCAGCCTTCCAAATAAGCGTCATAATTAAAATACGTTCTAAGCGGATGAGGATTTAAACTGTAAAAATAGGTAAATTGATTCATATGCCCCGGATATCCTTCATGAGCCAATGTCGCAATCAAACCGAGTAAATCTTCAGAACTTGCCGGATTTACTCTGATGACGTTTGTTTCCGTATAAGTTTCATATTCAGGGGTTAAATAAAATGCGGCTGTCGATGAATCGGCAATGCTTTCATCCAAATAATCGACAACATACTTTATTTCCGGTCTATCAGGATAATCATTGACGGACGCGTTTTTAAAAAACTCAATTATTTCTTTAGGTTCTCTTAAAGTCCCCTGATAACCTTTACTTTCAAAATAAGGATATTTACTATAAAATATATCGAATTCATCAATTAATTTATCAACTTCTTCATTGATGATGGCGTATATTTCATCCATGCTTGAGTTTAAACCGGAATTTTCCTGTAAGATCACCTCATAATATTCTTTACCGTCAATAAACCCGGCCAGACCGCCGTTAGAAGCTCTATGGCCTTTTAAGGTTTCCAAAGTTTCGACAACTTCTTTTAATGTAGGAATAATATCATCTTTTACTATTGCGTTAACTTCCTCAATCAGCTTTTCTCTTCTTGTATCGGAAACTGATGAAGAAATATTATTGACAAAAACATTGATCAATTCATTATCTTCTTCTTTGGCAATAAAATTATTAATCTCTTCAATAGCTATATCAGCTTCGTTATCGGTTAAAAAATAACCGTTTTCCGCCTGCATAACTGTAAAATTTAAAGCCGATTTTAAATATGGAGAAACTTCTTTTAAGTTTTTAATATAATTGACCGAAGCATTACCTGTGCTGAAGTCAAATTCCGTAAAATCCAAAATAATATAATCAACCACTCCATCGGTTGACGCAAACAGACTGTCATACATCGGATAAGAATACTTATGAATTTCTTTTTCCAAATAATCTTTATAAGTGAAATAATCGTAATATTGATAGTAATTCAACGTATCAACATCAAAGCTTTCCAATTCTGAAAGAATGTTTTCATAACCCTCTTTTACTTCGTTATAATATTCCAATGTAAATTCATCAGGATCAAAATAAAATTCTTCCGTTGTTTCACCGCTTAGCCCCTGATTAGTTTCATCACCATAATATTGACGATCAAGAAACAATTCAAATTCATAATTTCCGTCAAAGCTTTCGGCAACGTTCTCTTCTTCCGACAGAGTTTCTTCCACCGTTATTCTTTGGTTACATGCAGTAACAGCCAATACAAGCAAAAACAAAACCATCCTCTTCATTAATTATCCCTCATCTATTTTTAATCAATTTATTATAGCATAATAAAATATGACAAACCAGATGTTATGGACGATACAGTCGCTCCTTAGAGGTGTTTTCCCCATTAAAGATAAACCCTGTTTTATATCTTTTGAATTTAAAGCCCAACCGATCAAATCAACTTAAGTTTTCGGGTTGAACACCTCGGAATCAATAATTCGATCACAGTTTTTACTTACAAAATCAATATCATGACTGACTATTAAAACGGCGGTTCCCTTATCGGCTATTTTTTTAATCAGCTTACTGATTTCCATAACCGTTTGATAATCCAACGCACTGGTAGGCTCATCAAAACAAAGCACCTTCGGCTCCAACATCAACGCTCTGGCAATAGCCACTCTTTGCCTTTCCCCGCCGCTTAAAGTGGAAGGCTTCATCGATAACTTATCTTTTAATCCCATATCATTAAGAATAAGCTTCGCTTTAGCGATCAAATTATCTTTGTTGTCCAGTTTTAAAGATAACGGAGCTTCCAACAAATTATCCAATACATTTAAATTGGGAAATAACTGATAATCCTGAAATACCAACCCGATCTTTCTTTGATATGTCAAAACTTCCTTTTTATCGGCATAAACACCGTTTTTACATAAAACGGTATTATCGATCATTATCATACCGCCATCAACCCTGTCCAGATTGTTAATCAAACGCATAAAGGTCGTCTTACCGGTGCCGGATTTACCCGACAAACCGACTATTTCCTTTGCTTTGACGGTTAAATTAAAATCCTTGAGAATCACTTGATTCCCGAAACTTTTATCAATATTTTTCGCAATCAAAACCTCCATTAATAACTCACCTTCTTCTCGGTATAATTTAAAATCAAAGTAATAATTCCGGTAACCAGCAAATAAACTATTCCTACTATCACAAAAGGAATTAAGCTTACCTGCGCATTAGCCGCTATTTGCCCCGCCCTTAACAAATCACCTATGCCGATAACATGAATCAAAGATGTATCCTTAACCAAAGATATGACTTCATTTCCGACTGAAGGTAAAACGGTTTTAATAACTTGAGGAATAATAATTCTTCTAAATCCTCTGAATCGACTTATTCCCAAAACCTTCATCGACTCAAATTGACCGATAGGAACGGAAAGAATTCCCCCTCTGAATATTTCCGAAAAATAAGCCGCATAATTAATCACAAAAGCGAATACTGCCGCATCCATTCTTTTAAAAACTATCCCGATATAAGGTAAACCGAAAAAGATAAACATCAACTGCAACAATAAAGGTGAACCCCTCATTACATATACATATCCCATAATAAGCGAAGCGATAAATTTATTGCTGTAAACCCTTATCCACGCAATAATAAACCCCAGAGGAATACTGATAATCAAAACCGTAAAGAATAACGTTAAAGTTATCTGTAAGCCGTTTAAAATTGAATAAAGCATTACTGTTCCTTAAACCATTTTGCGTATATTTCGGCATACGTACCGTCATCAATAATTTCCTGTAACGCCTTGTCAATCAACTCTTTAAGTTCCACATCATCTTTTCTAAAACCGATTCCGTATTCTTCTTCACCGAAGTTATCTTGCAGTACTCTAAGTCCGTCCATATCCTTCATATAATATCTTCCCAACGTTTCATCGACAACCACCGCATCAGCTCGGTCATTGATCAAATCCGCAAATACTTCATTATAGGAAGAATAAGAAATTACTTCCTGATTGGCTAAGGAAGTCACTATTCCGCTGGCAACTATCGCATCATATGCACTGGAAGAAGTTTGCGTTGCGACAATTTTACCGGCTAAATCACTCATTGAATTAATATCACTTTCTTCTTTAACGACGATGATTTGAGCATTACTCATATAAGGCATGGAAAACAACACTTTTTCACTTCTTTGTTCGGTAATTGTATAACCGTTCCAAATCATATCGATATTACCGCCGTTAAGCTCGGTTTCCTTCATTGACCAATCAATGGATTGAAAAACGAAGGTTAACCCGGTTCTTTTGGAAACTTCATCGGCAAGATCGATATCGAAACCCACAATCTCGCCGCTGTCATCCTTAAAACCCATCGGAGCGAAAGTATCGTCAAAACCGACTATCTTCGTATTGTCAAGACTTGTTGTTGATTCATCATCCGATTTGGTGGTACAACCGCCGATTAAACCGATAATACTTAATAAAATAAATAACTTTTTCATAATCTTCTCCTCAATTAAAAAGTCCTTTTCTATACCGGAAAAGGACGCGTAACCGTGGTTCCACCTTTATTCTTAAAACCCTCACGAGCTTTAACTCATTAAGTTTAAAATGCAAACTCAGGTACTTTAACGGGTACTCCGCAATAGCCTACCGTTATTTCAGCTACCAAGCTCCAAGATGTGTTTTCACTTAGATTAACCGGTCATCTTTCACCGTTTGACAACCTCTCTTAGGTAAAGAGCTAAGCTACTTTTTCTCTTCCTCGCCTTTTATTAATGATAATATTAAAACTTTTCTTACATAAAATCAAGTAAATTTTCATGAAAATTTTTTAAAAAATTTACATAACCAAAAAAAAGCTTAATCATCAAGATTAAGCCGTTTTAAATTTACTATTCTTCCGTAGAAGTTTCGGCAGATAAACCTACCAATCTCTTATATCTCTTCTTGGCATCTTTTAATGTTTTCGCAAACATTTCATCAGCCATTTCCTGACCTTTGATTTTAACAAGTTGAGAGAAACGGGTTTCATTCATCAAGAAATTATTGAAGTTTTCCCATTTAGGAGCTTTTGAATCGATAGTAAGCGGTTTGGCTTCGTTGCGAGGATCGAAACGATATAAAGTTACATAACCGCATTCAACCGCCAGCTTTTGTTCTTTTTGATGCATCGCCAAGCCACCCTTAATACCATGCTCGATACATGGACTGTAAGCGATGATTAATGAAGGACCGTTATAGCTTTCCGCTTCCCTGATCGCTTTTAAAGTTTGATTACGATCGGCACCCATACATACCGACGCAACATACACATGACCGTAAGCCATGGCAATCTGACCCAAATCCTTCTTAGCCAACGCTTTACCGCCCGCCGCAAACTTCGCAATGGAAGCCGCTTGAGATGATTTTGAAGATTGACCGCCGGTATTGGAATAAACTTCGGTATC
>JBHAFN010000195.1:0-3452 GCA_041856105.1 Bacillota bacterium | reverse complement strand
CAACTGACCAACATCTCTATTACTATTGAATCTTTATCGGTTTCTCCGCTTAACATCAAACCTTTATAAAACCCTTCCGCCGCATTAACCTGATACGGTATCATGGAATATCCGCTATTTTCAAAAATCCCGATTGATGCCTGCATTGTATCGCTGTCGGCTAATAAAACATCT
Source organism: Bacillota bacterium (assembly GCA_041856105.1). GTDB lineage: Bacteria > Bacillota_I > Bacilli_A > Erysipelotrichales > Erysipelotrichaceae > UBA9076. The sequence goes on along the minus strand of JBHAFN010000195.1, from coordinate 3,278 downwards.
TTTTCAACAGCTAAAACCTTAATATCATACATGGCAATTTTCGGGTTATCGATAAAAATATAATAGTTATATGTATTATTACCCTTATTTACCAATTCGGCACTAATTTGATAAAAATTCGATTCTTCATAAAATATTTCATTTTCTTCAATATTCTTGTAATAAGCAATATAATCCTGACTGCCCCGATTCAAAACGGGTTCTTCTTTACTACAACCTACAAAAAGAAAAGAGAAAACTATTATCAGCTTTAACCACTTTTTCATCTTCTCACCTCTTTAAAAATTATATCCTATTTGAAATTTAATACAAAGTAATTTTTCTTTCCTTTTTTGATAATGATAAATTCATGATCATAGGCTTCCTCTTTAGTAAGGACTTTTTCAAAATTGTCCACCTTCACACCGTTAACCTGAATGGAACGGGAATTGATTAATTCTCTTACTTCTCTTTTGCTGGCAATAATCTTGGTATTTACCAAAGCGTCAATCAATAAATCACCGTCATTTATTTCAAAGCTTTTCGCATCTCTTAACCCTACTCTAAGCTCGTCAACGCTTAAATCCTTAATATCGCCCTTAAATAACGTTTCGGTAATCTTAACGGCCTGATTAAACCCTTCTTCCCCATGAACAAGTAAGGTAAGTCCCTTTGCCAATGCTTTTTGAGCCAAACGCAGGTGAGGCTCTTCTTTTAAAGATATTTCCAAAGTTTCAATCTCTTCTTTACTCATAAACGAAAGTTTTTTAAGCATATTTATAATATCATCATCCGCAATATTAACTAAAAATTGATAAAACTCGTATGGAGATGTTTTTTCAGGATCCAACCAAACATTACCCCCTTCCGACTTACCGAACTTACTTCCGTCGCTTTTGGTAATTAACGGTGAAGTAACTCCGAATACTTTAGCTTCATCTCCCAATACCTTTCTGATAAGATCGGTTCCGGAAACAAGATTGCCCCATTGATCGGAACCGCCGATTTGTAATATACAATTATAGTTTTTATATAAATACAGAAAATCGATTGCCTGTAAAATTGTATAAGTAAATTCGGTATAAGAAATCCCGGTACTCAATCTTTTGGCGATCGTATCTTTAGCCAGCATGTTGCTTACATTGAAATGTTTACCGTAATCTCTTAAAAAATCAATCAGAGTCATATTACCCAACCAATCATAGTTATTAAGTAAAAAAGCTTTTCCCCCTTTTATGTCCAAAAACTTCTCCAATTGTTTTTTTATACCCTCTACATTGTGTTTAACTTCGTCTAAGGTAATTAAACGTCTTTCAGTGGTAGGTCGAGGATCACCGATCGTTCCCGTAGCCCCTCCGCATAATGCGATCGGCATATGCCCCGCCAATTGATATCTTCTAAGCAAAATGATTTGTTGAAGATGTCCTATATGCATTGAATCGGCGGTAGGATCCACCCCGCAATAACAAACTATCCTTTCGTTATTAAGCTTTTCTTTTAAACCGTCATAGTCGGTTACATCCTTGATAAGTCCTCTCCACTCTAATTCCTCAAAAAAATTCATAAATATCTCCTTTTCTAATAAAAAAGCATCCTTTGATAAGGACGCAATAACGTGGTACCACCTTAATTCATGTTTAAACATGCACTTTAATCCGATAACGATGGAACACGTCTTATCTTTGCAATAAGAAGCTCCTAGGTGTATTCACAGTAATCAATAAGCTTCTTGCATCAACCGAAACCTTTCTGAATATCTTTTACTGATACTAGTCCTATTCACAGCAAAATCATTAAATCATATGTTAAAAATTAAGTCAACTAATTAGTCGATTGTCTTGGCACAAAGAAATAACTAAGTTCATAAGCTTTGCCAACCTCATTTTCATTAAGCATCTTTTCAATGGAAGCCATGGCAATAGAGCCTAAATCATATGAAGGTAAAGAGAAGCTGGATATTTGAGGTCTGGTCATCAAGTTATATTTAGTATCTAAAATACAAACCACTTCCAAATCTTCCGGAATTCTTAAATTGTTTTCTTTGGCGGCGTTAATTACCGCTAAAGCTTGGGCGTCACGATGAACAATTATAGCCTTAACTTTATTGTTCTTTAAATATTTCAATAAAAAATCATACGATGATTTATAATCCTTCGGTATTTCCAAATAACCCTTAAAAGGAAGGCTATGTTCAACAAAGGCTTTTTTGGAGCCGGTAACCATTTGATCGTTAATTAAATTGTTATGCCTTTCCTGAAGAACGACAACATCCTTAACCCCTTTGTTTAAAAACATATTTACCGCTTCCTTACTTACCGCTTCAATATCCACATATACGGAACCGACATTATCGGAAACGGTTTTATTACCGATAAAAACAATCGGAATGTTGAACTTGGAAACTTCCTGAAGTTCACTGACGTCAATTTTATCGTTATAAATAATTACCCCGTCAACTCTGGATTTAATAATGGTTTCAATAATATCATTTATATCGGTAATTCCTGCCGAAACCGCATGCATGATAATATTATAGTTTTTAATCTTAGCCGCATCCAAAACCCCGTTGATGATCTGACCGGTATAATTAACGCTGGCATCGGTAATAACCATACCGATAGTGGTTGTTTTTTGTAAAGCCAAACCTTGGGCAACCGCATTGGGTTTATAGCCCAAACGATTTATCGCTTCCTCGACTTTTTCTCTGGTGGGCTGTTTTACAACATCGGAGCCGTTAACAACTCTGGATACGGTCGCCAAAGAAACGTTCGCTTCTTTAGCTACGTCATAAATAGTAACTCTTTTCATTAAAAACCTCCGATATTACTTAAATATATTTTTTACTTTATCAACGGCGTCGTTCGCAAAATCTTTAGCTTTATCCAATTGTTCCTTAACTTCCGGTTTAGTTATAAAATCGTTAATGCTGTCATTAATCATTTCGCTGCCCTTATCCACCTGTTCACCGATTCCGTCAACCACATTTTTAACGGTTTCGTTATCTTTGATTTTTTCCAAACCTTCATTAAATGATTTTGAAGCTTTATCAAATAAATCCTTGGAATTTTCTTTAATATCAAGATAAGTTTTTTGAACATTAGGATCGTCGGTAACTTTATCGACAACATCTTTAACGGAATCTACCGCCTTAATCGCATGCGCTTTTAAATATTCTATGGTCGAAGCCACTTTTTCATTTTCTACCACTTCCTTAGCGGTTTTCTTAACCTGATCAAGAGTGTTATCCAATACATCCTGAGATTTTTCCTTTAAATCGTTTAATTTTTCTTTTTGTTGGT
>JBHAFN010000194.1:0-8677 GCA_041856105.1 Bacillota bacterium | reverse complement strand
TAATAAGGACTGGTTTATGACATTAATCGACTTGGAAGATTATATCAACACTAAAGACTATGTTTTGAGATTATACGAAGACAGAGACACTTGGAAAAAGATGATGCTGGTTAATATCGCCAAAGCCGGATATTTTTCCAGCGATCGCACAATTGCGGAATATAATAAAGACATCTGGAAACTTCCCGAAAAGAAATAATGAAAGATTAAAAAACCAAAACCGTAAGTTACGGCTTTGGTTTTTTATATCACTTTTATATGACACATTTTCATTGCTTCCAAGGCGTTACGATGACTTTTTAAAGATACCCCCGCACAACATGCTTCATCAACATATATGGGAACATTATAAAATTCCGCCTTTAACAACAAAGCGTTGGAAATAACACAAATATCCGTACATAAACCAATTAAAGTAATACCGGACAAATCATCTATCTTTTTTATTTCCTCAACCAATTTAAAAGAACCGAAGGCGGGTTTTTCAAGCACTTTATTTGCATAAGGCTTTAATTCATCAATAATTTCATGCCCCCATGTACCTTTTACACAATGAACAACAGGAAGATTTTTACCTTCTTCCGATTGTAAATAATTTTCATCATGAGTATCTTTAGTAAAAATAACTTCTCCTTTAAAGTTTTTCACTTTTTCAACCACATGCTTAACGATATTTAAGGCATCTTCACCGCCTAACACACCACTTACAAAATCATTTTGCATATCCACTACAACTAGAACTTCCATTATTCCCTCTCCTTTATCACTACGTCAATAATATCACCCGGCTGTTTATTGATTTTTGCCCTGATATCTTTTCTGATACCGATAATGTGCTTTTCTGTTTGCATTCTAACCAAACTGCCGTCATAAGGGTAGTTATCAAATGTCGCATGCACTTTAACTCTTCCTTTATTAAATTCTTTTCTAACGTCAAAAGGAAATTCAATATACGCCCCGTCGATATCAGGCACCTTAATTATTTCGGCTTTAAACCTATATTCTTTAGTGTTCATTATTCCAACCTGAAATTTAACCTTCCCTTTCCATCCTTAACCTCAACATCCAAAATGGCCCCGTTAATTAAAGTCATCTTAGGCAAAGTATGCCCTATGTCCAGATTATACGCATGAGGAATATTCCCCAAGGCAAGTGAATACGCTTCAGAATAAGTCATTCCCGTATCGCTGCCTTCAAATAAAACCCTGCCGATTAAAACCGCCTTACAATATTTAAACCATCCCGCCGCTTTCATTTGTAATAACGTTCGATAGGTATTCTCCGCATTCATCGCATAAATATCGAAATACCAAATAATCCCGTCATCCTTATATCTTTCAACAAACCCGCTTACATCCTCAAACGGAGTACCGATCATATCCTTCAATACGTCAAGACAACCCCCGATACATCTTCCGCTTTCCTTCAGATTATTGTGCCAATATACCAACTCATTAAATTCGTCGGTTCCGTAAGCGCTTGTTGACTGATAATATTCATAACTGTATTGAGTAATCAAATTACCGCATATCATTTTAAAATTATTATCGATATAAGTCTGACCTTCATAATAAGAACCGCCATTTAAACCGTAAATGGACGCAATATCCAATTTGGTGGTAATCATAAAGGTAATTCCCGTAGGATCAGATGCTCCCATAAAAAATTTAGGATGATTACGAATAATTTTTAAGTCGATATAAGGCAAAATTTCATATAAGAAATCTCCCCCGGCTCCACACATCACCATATCGACATCATCATTAAGATATAAGCTGTGTAAAGCATTTACTCTTTCTTCAATACTGCCGCCTCTTACATTATCAACTCTGATATTACCCTCTTCCAAAACATGAATACCACGTTTGACAAGATAATTATAAGCATTGAGATAATCTTCTATTTTATGCCCTAATCCGGCGCTTAATGCACAAATTCCCACCGTACCGTTTTCTTTAATAAATTTCGGATAAAACATAGAACCTCCTCCTTATAAAAAGTATGTCATAATTTTAGGTAAATCATATACGGTAATAATTCCCAAAGGTATTTCCGTATTGGTTCCGTTTTTAGTAATAATTATGGCGCTTAAGCTGCTTCCCCTTTCAATATGCTTTTCAAACTCATCAATAACATCATCGATAGATCTTTTTTCGTTAAAGAAAACTACTTTATTTTTTTTATTATTATCTTTAATTATATTTCCTATATCTTTATAACCGCCGTTTAACAAAGAACTGGCAATACATTCCATCGTCAATAACCCTAAATAACCGCTTTGATCATAAACGGGTATTTTAGTTGTTCCTATTGAACGCATGGTTTTATATGCATATGTTAAATCATCTTTTAAACCGACCGTTTTAACCGGATGCGATGAAAACTCTAAAATCGGCTTCCCCTCTTCCATTAACCGAGCAATCTTTTCAATTTCATTAACCACACTGTTTGTAGGTATAGCCAAAATTTCATCATTATCATCTCTTTGATGAATCAACACATTTCTTAAATCACTGTAATCTAAAAGCTTTCTGGCATTAATCTTAACCACCAGATTATTTTTCCGACACATTTCAATCAATTGATAAAACTTGATATACCGAGTGGTATTAACCATTTCTTTAAGTTTTTTTTCAATCTTTACAAAAGCATTTATAAACCTAGTCGCATTGTCCATATATTTACCTCTGACATTTATTTTACCAAATTATAAGTATAAGTACTAACACCCAACCATATGAAAAAATCCCAAACAGGATTCATCATTTAAAATATTCTTCTACAGAATTAAAATAAATTAAGCTTAAGTTTTCTTCATTAAAATTCACATTGGCGACAACTACCGTAGGATATTTATACAACTCGAAAATATCGATGCTCATTTCCACTTTACTGTCCAAAGGAAGCTTACTTAAGCGATAAGTATTCGGCTTAAACTCTTCAACCAAAGGAAAATAAACACCGGCAACCGCCAAAGAATTATCTTCATAATTCTTTTTTAATATTTCCGCAAATAAACAGCTTGCTTCCGATTCAAATTTAGGATTGCCGAATATTTCAATTCCGTCGATCTCATTAAATAAATAATTGTTATCAAAGTTAATAACCAATTGAGGATTAACGGATTTAATATAATCATATCTTTTTTCCAAAAAATTTATTCCGTCATTTTGATTGGAAAGATAAACTTTATATTTCCCCGTATTCTCAAGAGAAGTTTTTAATGCCGTCACAAAATCGTTCGATTGATTGATTAATTCCTGATCGTTGCTGAAATCGATCACAATCGAAATATATTCTTTTTTATCCTCTATCGACAAATAACCTAAAGCCAAAGACAATACAATGCTGAGCACGGAAAACAATCTATATTTATTCTTCATATTTACTTACATCTAATATTTCATCAAAAGTCATATAACTCAAGATATTACTTACCAGTTTCTCCATCGGTCCGCCTTTTGAATAATCTGCTTCACACATAAAATTAGCCCGATTTCGATCAACCAATTCTTTAGCCGTTTCTTTCTTGGCGGGATTATATACCACAATCGATTTACCGTTGTATTCCTTTACAAGTTTCATACACGGCACATCGGTAATTCCGTCCCCGATATAAATCATTCTTTTAAAAGGAATCGGTCTGTTTTCATCAGGGGTATATTCGTTAAGTTTTTTATCTTCATATTCATCCAGAATTTGTTTATTCACTCTGAAAATATATTGAGTCTTGGTAGTATAGTTAACAACTAAAGACGGCCACTTGGCCACTCCGTTTTCATCATAATAATAGCGACAAGCATAAACCTTTTTAAACTTGTCATATATCGACGTACCCTCAATAATTTCTTTCATTCCGCTGGAAATGATGTAGTGTTCAACATCCAAACCCAAAGCATTTCCAATCTCGTTAATTCTGTCAAACCAGCTTTCAACACCGGGATAAAACTCAACATCTTTCCCTAATATTTCAAAATCCTGTTTACGAATAGGTCTGCCGACCGCCTCGCTTTTTTTAAGCAATTTATACATATAGGCAAGAATACCGTCCATAGAATGTTCTTCACTGAGCGATCCGACTTCATCCCAAAAATCTTGGGGATTATCATAGCCCAATTCGGGAATTAAAGTATACTCCTGCATATCACGATTAGATAAAGTCTTATCGAAATCATACATAATCGCAATTCTTTTTTTCTTAAGAACCATTTTTATACCTCTAACAATCTGATAATAGCCTCTACATAAATTTCAACTTGTTTTTTAAGATGTTCAATAGGTAAAAATTCATTCGCATCATGAATATGATAATTCATATCGGGAAAAGCACAACCGAAGGCAATACAGTTATTAATCCCTTTAGCATAAGTTCCTCCACCCATAGTCATCGGCTTGTTAACTTCATCATGAGTAACATTTTTATAAGCGTTATATAAAGTAGAAACCAAAGGGCTGTCTATAGGGAAAAACAACGGTTCAATCAATTTGGTAATTTCAATATAACCGTTTTCATCATCTAAATAATCATTGACCAATTCTTTAATTTTCTTGATCGTATAAGTAACCGGAAATCTGACATCAATAGTACCGCTGATAACTCCGTCTTCCATTTTAATAACTCCGGTATTTAAAGTAAGCGCACCAAACTCATCCGCAATATTCAAACCGATCCCTTCCCCGTTATTACCAACCCCGAAACGGTTTACATAATAATCCACAAAAGGATCCTGATATCCTGCCTGTTTTAAACCGACCAACAGATGACTGATCGCATTTATCCCCAAGTCAGGAGTACTTGCATGAGCCGCAATTCCCTTAACTTCAATAACTGCGGTATCTTCTTTTTCCATAACCTTAAACTCTAAATTATGGTTATTGAAATAATCCTCCAAGGTTTTACAGCTGTAAGAATTTTTAGCTATTTCAATTGTACATAAATCACAAACTATATTGCCTGCCGATCCGCCCTTAATGTTTTTAATATTGGTTTGCTTGGAATGATAAATACCCGCCAACATTCCTTTTTCACCATGTACTCCCGGAAATTCGCCATCCGGAGTAAAACCATAATCAATATGTCCTTCTTTAGAAACATAATAAGCCAAACATTTGGAACCGCTCTCCTCATTTGTCCCTAAAATCAAGCGGATTCTTTTGGTTAAAGGAATATTTAAATCTTTAACGATTTTCATTGCATACATCGAAGCGACAGCGGCTCCTTTATCATCACTAACCCCACGACCATAGATAACGTTGTCTTTAATTATACCCTCAAAAGGGTTGGTATGCCAACCATCCCCGACAGGTACGACATCCAAATGGGCTACGATACCGATTAATTTATCCCCCGCTCCCATTTCGGCATATCCCGCATAATTATCGACATTTGTTGTTTTAAAACCGAGCTGATTACATTCATCCAATGCCGCAAGCAAAGCCTCTTTAGGGCCCTTTCCAAACGGAGCGTCTTCTTCCGGCTTACCTTCAACACTATTAATCGCAATCAATCTTTGTAAATCTTTGATCATCGCTTGTTCATAATTATCAATCAATTTTTTTACTTCCATTTTAATACCCCCTTTTCAGTATTGATACCAGTTTAACATGTTTTCAAACAATAAAGTGTTATTTCACAAAAATTTCAAGTCCGATCGGACAATGATCGGAACCGTATATATCGGTAAAAATATCGACTTTCTTAACTTTATCCATTAATCTATTGGAAATTACAAAGTAATCAATTCTCCAACCGATATTCTTCTCTCTGGAATTAAAACGATAAGACCACCATGTATATTCAATCTTGTCAGGATATAATTCTCTAAACGAATCTTTAAACCCCGCATTTAAAAGTTCACTGAATTTATTTCTTTCTTCATCGCTGAAACCGGGATTTTTACGATTGGCTTTGGGATTTTTCAAATCAATTTCATTATGAGCCACATTCAAATCTCCGCAATAAATAACCGGTTTAACCTTATCCAAATTAACCAAATGCTTTCTAAGCTCATCTTCCCATTCCATTCGATAATCAAGTCTTAACAAACCTTCTTTACTGTTGGGAACATAGGCATTAACCAGGTAAAAATCACTAAACTCCAAAGTGATAACCCTACCCTCATCATTATGTAATTCATGATTAAAATCATAGACTACATTAATCGGTTTAGTCTTTGTAAAAATCGCCGTACCTGAATAACCTTTACGATCGGCACTGTGTAAATATACATGATATCCGGGAAAATCCAAGGTTAATTGATCTTTTTGCATTTTAGTTTCCTGAATACAAAAACAATCAGCCTGCATTTCATTGAAGAAATCCATAAATCCTTTATTCATTACCGCCCGCAAGCCGTTAACATTCCATGATATAAATTTCATTTTTTTATTTTCCTTGTTTGTAATTTGAGCCAAGTCTTTTCTTTCTTATCCAGAAAAGGACTTATTTTAGCATATACGGTTTCATGATAGCTGTTTAAGAAATCAATTTCTTCCTCAGACAAATATTTAGGCTCAACGGCATCCAGATCAATAGGACAATATGTAATGGTTTCAAACTCCATAAATTGACCGTATAAATTTTTACCCGCTTTTTTAACCAGCAATTCATTTTCAATTCTGATACCCAGCTTATTGGCGATATAGACTCCCGGTTCATCGGTAATAACCATCCCTTCTTCAATTATTGCGGAAGTAGGATTTAACCCCCATCGAATATTTTGCGGACCTTCATGAACCGACATCACATAACCTACTCCATGACCCGTACCGCATTGATAATCTATTTCCTCCTGCCATAACGGTCCTCTGGCTAAAATATCCAAATTAATTCCGGTAGTGCCGTATAAAAATTTAGCTCTGGATAAAGCAATCATTCCCTTTAAAACCAAAGTGTAAAGCTTCTTATCTTCCTCACTGATCAAACCTAAAGCTATGGTACGGGTAATATCGGTGGTCCCGTCCGAATATGTCCCGCCGCTGTCCACCAACAAAAATCCTTCCGGTTTTAAAACCGCATTACTTGCCGCATTGGCGCTGTAATGCATCATAGCCGCATTTCCCTTATAAGCCGCAATGGTATCAAAGCTGACGGTAATAAATCCGGCTTGTTGTTTTCTTAAATTTTCCAAATAATCGGAAACGGAAATTTCGCTCATTTCTTCTTTACCGATATTATTTTTTACATAATATAAAAACTTGGTCATGGCAACCCCGTCTTTTAAATGACTGTTTCTTAAATTGTTTATTTGAACTTTATTTTTAATCGCTCTGAATAATCCGACAGGATTCGGTTCATCAATAATTATATTCGTATTATTAATTTGACTAAATAAATATGCGTTTAATAATTTTTTATCGAGCCAAACGGTTTTATTGTTAATTAATTTTAAATCTTCTTCAATATCTTCATATGCTTTAATCGTTACTTTATTTTTATTCATTACCTTAATTATCTTCTCATCCAATTTATCCACATCAATATATAAAGTAACTTTATCATTATCAATTAAGGCATAACTGTACATAATCGGAGTATTGGCAATATCGTTTCCTCTGATATTAAACAACCAAGACACATCTTCCAATACACTGAAAACAAGTACATCAGCCGATTTCAAACGCATCTGTTTTTTTACTCGATCAATCTTTTTAGCACAAGATTCACCCGTATATTTATCTGCCAATAAAAAACATTTATCCTTAGGCATCAACGGACGATCACGCCAAATTTCCCCGATCAAATCTTTATCCAACAAGACAGAAGCATCCTTTTTTGCGATTAACTCGGAAAATCTTTCCTTCATGCCTTGATTGACAACCTTACCGTCAAAACCTAAAACACCGCCTTTTTTAATTTTGGCTTCAATAAACTCGTCAAAATTGATTACCCCGGCTTGTCTTTGTTTATAAAGGGTAACCCCCGTATTCTTCAGTTGTTTTTCGGCTTGGGTAAAATAGCGCCCGTCAGTCCAAAGACCGGCTTCTTTTAAAGTAATTACCGCCACTCCTGCCGAACCCGTAAACCCGGTAATAAACTCCCTGCATTTAAAATGATCACCGACATATTCACTCATATGGTCATCATCGCTCGGTACATAATATACATCTATATTATTTTCTTTCATTAATTTTCTTAATTCTTTTAATCTTTCTTTAATCATAAAACACCTCTTTGTTTATTATAGACTTTTTCACAATTTTTTCATACACCTTTGATTGACTTTACCCGGCATTTATCTTAACCTTTTATTAATGACGAAGGGAATTTCCAATGAGAACAATTTTCACTTTAACAGAAACAAGTTATTCATTAAACAGCCGAAAATTAATTGAAAGAATTAAACCGCTCAAAGGAGTAAAAGAAGCTTATTACAATCACTTTTTCAATTCATTTGTGATTGATACCGACGATGAATCGGAAATTAAGCGCTTATTTGAAAGCGGTAAAATTAAATATTATATTAACCGAAACCTTCAGGATATAAAAAAAGAATCGCCTTATATCCCTTTGACAGTTTTTATCTTACTAATCTTGCAGTTGATATTCAAACTTCCCATATTGATTAATTTTGCCGGATTACTGCTGTTCTATAATACCTTTAATAACGGATTATTAGGTATAAGACTAAAGGTTTATAACGATGACACCTACTTCTCTATAGTGATGTTTTTATTA
>JBHAFN010000193.1:0-7984 GCA_041856105.1 Bacillota bacterium | reverse complement strand
TAGAAACAGTTGAGAAAAGAACGAAAAAGATAAATATAAAAAACACACTTTTTTTATCCTTTTCGTAAGAAATTCACTGTTATTTTATAAGCGGTTTAATCTCTTTTAAATCATAAATCAGGTAAGTTTCCGTATTATTGCTTTTTACGATCGGATCGCTTAAATATAAAATACTTTTTATTCCCGCATTGTTGGCACATTCCACATCCAATAATCTGTCGCCGACATAGTAGGTAAAATTTTTATCCATTTTATATTTATCAATTAAGTATAATAAAGCTTCAGGATGCGGTTTTCTTTTAAAATTGTTTTCTTTGGTAATAATTTCTTTAAAATAATTTAAAATGTTCAATCTTTTTAAGATTGTAAAAGTAGATTTATCCCGATGAGTATAAATAAAATTATTTACCTTAACACTGTTTAAATAAGATAATACTTCATCGACATTATTCATCAAGGTATTATGGGTAAATGATTCTTCAATCAATTTATACTCTTTTAAAACATCTTTAAAATCAAGATTTAATTTATTGCTCATCTCTTCTAAAAATTCGCTAATTGATGCATTCTTTATATATGCCGATAATTCTTTTTGATCAATGGCATAATTTAATCGATCACAAAGAATAAATATTGCTTCAAGCATTATCGGATAAGAATCCAACAATGTTCCGTCAACATCCCAAATAAAATTAATCCTCATAAATCCTTCCCCTATTTAAAAATATTGTTGAAAAAGTCATAAACACAAAAACCTCCGTCAACTATTATATATTAAAAAACTACCGTATAAACGATAGTTTAATTAAATACTTTAATGGAAACGCTATAATTCCCGTCCTTAAAGTCAACAATTAAGGTTTTGCCTTCCACTAACGGCTCTTCTACTATTTTTCTTGCGATTAAGGTTTCAATAGTTCTTTGAATATGCCTTTTCATCGGTCTTGCCCCAAATACCGGATCAAAACCGGCACTTACAATTTCATCAATACACGCCTTGGTAAATTCAATACTTATATCTCTTGCCTGAAGCCTGTTTCTTAATTGATTTAAAAACTTATCCGCAATTTTATATAACACCTCTTTATCCAAAGTATTAAAAATAATAATCTCATCAATCCTGTTTACAAACTCCGGTTTAAAGAAGCTTTCCACCACATCGATATAATGGTTTTCTCTTTCTTTTTCATCCGTTTCAAAAGCATATTGAGCCCCTAAATTACTGGTCATGATTATTAAAGTATTTTTAAAATCAACGGTAACACCTTTAGAATCGGTAATTCTTCCGTCATCCATAATCTGCAATAAAACATTTAAAACATCCGGATGAGCTTTTTCTATTTCATCCAACAATACAATTGAATAAGGATTTCTTCTCACCGCTTCCGTTAATTGCCCGCCTTCTTCATAACCGATATATCCCGGAGGAGCGCCGATCAATCTGGAAACACTGAATTTTTCCATATATTCACTCATATCAATTCTTACAATCTTGGTTTCATCATCAAATAATTGTTCCGCCAATGATTTGGCAACCTCGGTTTTACCTACTCCGGTAGGTCCTAAAAACAGAAATGAGCCGATAGGTCTGTTTTCATCTTTTATTTGTGCCTTGCTTCTGATAATAGCTTCCGTAACTAATTTTAAGGCTTTTTCTTGTCCCATTACTCTTTTTTCAAGCACGCTTTCCAGATTTAACAATTTAATTCTGGAAGATTCCATTAACCTTGTAACATCAATATGCGTCCATCTGGAAACGATCTTGGCAATTAATTCTTCATTGACAATTTCCTGAATCATCTTATCGCTTCCGTTATTTTGAGTTTCCTGAATTTTCTTTTCCAAATTGGGAATGGTTTCATATTGCAACTTGGCAGCCTCTTCATACTTTGCTTCATTTTGCGCATGAGTAAACTCCAATCTGGCTTTATCAAGTTGTTCCTTATATTTCTTCGCATCGTCAAGCTGTTGTTTTTCAATTTGCCATTTAGAAAATTTAACCGCTTTCTCTTCTTTTAAATCAGCCAATTCCTTCCTCAAAACCTCTAAACGATCTTTCGCCTTAAAATCCGTTTCCTTCTTTAAAGCGGCTTCTTCAATTTCCAGCTGCATAATCTTTCTGGTCAGCTCATCCAAATCGGCAGGCATGGAATCCATTTCCACCCTTATGGAAGCACAAGCTTCATCAATCAAGTCGATTGCCTTATCGGGCAAGAAACGATCGGTAATATAACGATTTGACAATGTTGCGGCCGCAATAATAGCCTCATCAAGAATCAACACTCCATGATGCATTTCAAAACGATCCTTTAAACCTCTTAGAATGGAAATGGTGTCCTCCACACTCGGTTCATTCACCAAAACCTTTTGAAATCTTCTTTCCAATGCCGCATCCTTTTCAATATATTGACGATATTCATTAAAGGTTGTCGCTCCGATACATTTAAGCTCTCCCCGAGCCAACATCGGTTTTAACAAGTTTGCCGCATCCATTGAACCTTCCGTTTTACCTGCGCCGACTAAATTATGTAACTCATCAATAAATAAGATGATATTCCCCTGAGCATCTTTAACCTGTTTCAAAACGGCTTTTAAACGTTCTTCAAACTCGCCGCGATATTTTGCCCCGGCAATCAAAGCACCCATATCAAGTTCAATTAACTGTTTATCCTTTAAACCGAAAGGCACATCCTTATTCATAATCCGCCAAGCCAACCCTTCCACGATAGCGGTCTTACCCACTCCGGGTTCACCGATTAAAACCGGATTATTTTTGGTTTTACGAGATAAAATTTCTATTACTCTTCTGATTTCTTCATCTCTTCCGATAACCGGATCAATTTTGCCGTCTTTAACGTCTTTAACTAAATCTCTACCGTATTTTTCTAAAGCGTCCAATTGGTTTTCCTGATTCATTTCGCTCATTTTAATATCACCTCTTCTTTCTAATTCGGCTTTTTCAATTATTTTTTCATTAAGTTTAGTCTGTTTGATTATCGCCTCGGAAACCGCTGAATGATTGTTTAACAATCCTATTAATAACGCTGCACTGCTTAAATATGTTTCTCCCTGTTTTTTAGACCACCTTAAAGCATCTTCATAACCTTTTACGACATAATTACTTAAACTCGGATTACTTTGAACATCGGTTTTAGGTAATTTATCAATAAAGTTATTAACAATATCCAATAGTTTATATTTATCAATTTGAAGTCTTTTCCATAAACCGTCTAAACCGTCATCATTCAACATTGCCTTAAAGATATGTTCTCCGGACAATTCACTGTTATTTAATTCTTTGCATAACTTTAAGGCGTCAAAGATGATATGTTGTAAACGTTCAGTCATTTTTTCTATATCCATCTTTTGCCCTCCTTTAAGAGTTATTCAAAAGCTTTTTTTATTCTGTCAAAAGGATTATTTGATTTTCCCTTAGGATTACTTCCTTGAAGTTTTTGATATAACTCTTTTTCCTCTCTGGAAAGTTTGGTGTTAATCACAACCTCCACCTGTACAAGTTCATCACCCTTTTTATTACTGTTAATACTTACTACCCCTTTATCCTTTAATCTGAAAGTTGTATTAGGCTGAGTACCTGCCGGTATCTTTAATTCAACATCTCCATAAGGAGTAGGAACATCGATAACCGTACCTAAAGTCGCATCAACCGCCGAAAGAGGTACTTTTACATGAATATCATTCCCTCTTCTTTCAAACAGGTTATGTTTACCGACTCTGATTTCAATATATAAATCACCGTTAGGTCCGCCGTTAGCGCCTCTTTCACCTTTATTGGCCACTCTAAGCTGTTGACCGGTTTGAATACCTGCCGGTATCTTCACATCAACGCCGACCTTTTTGGTTTCATAACCGCTGCCATGACATTGATGACATTTAACTTTAATTCTTTTACCCGTACCATGACAATCCGGACATACGCTTTGACTTTGAAATACTCCGAAAGGAGTTCTTTGTTGGGAAATTACCGTACCCCTGCCGTTACATGTGGAACAGGTTTCAATATCACTTTTTGATTCTGCGCCCGTTCCATGACAATGACTACATTGCTCATCAACACTTAAATGCAAGGTTTCCGTTTTTCCGAAAACGGCATCCATAAAGCTTATATTCAAACTCATATAGCGATCCTGACCTTTCATAGGTCCGGTTCTGTTTCTTCTTGAAGAGCCTTGAGTAAATCCGTCAAACCCGCCGGAAAAACCGCCGCCTGAAAAACCGCCAAAGCCCGATCCGTCTACACCCGCAAAACCGAATTGATCATAATTCGCTTTCTTTTGCGGATCACTTAAAACTTCATATGCTTCATTGATTTCTTTAAATCTTTCTTCACTGCCGGGTTCCTTGTTTACATCCGGATGATATTTTTTCGCTAATGCACGATACGCTTTTTTTATTTCCTTTTCATTGGCACTTTTACTTAAGCCCAAAACTTCATAATAATCTCTTTTTTCTGCCATATTTACCTCAATCAATACTCTTCATATAAGTTTCTATGGAATTACCGCCCGTAACTCTGATTCTAGGCAATTCCAACAAATCCATTCCCGGACTAATCTTTCCATACACCGTGGTAAAAGCCATTTTCGCTCCCCCGTCCCTGATAATATTTTTAGCCTGTTCGTTTACATCTCCGAAAGGATAACAGTAAACAAACCCTCCGTCGACATAATCAAAAGACATTCTTGTGTCATTAACACCGGTTTCATAGTCAATACACAGCAATCTTCCGCCATGACCCTGTCCGGGACATCCGCCTTGATGCATTTGCCAGCTATGCGATTGAAGCTCCAATCCCGCTTCGCGCATTTCAATATAATCATAGCTTAAGGTAGGATCTTCCTGACCGGTAATCAAAAATAAAGTTGCGTTCATATGATGCTCCTGAATGATCGGATAAGCATATTTATATACGCTGGGATCACCGTCATCAATCGTAATCGCCACGCTTTTTAAAGGAATATTCGCTCTTTTCTGCATAAACTCATAAACTTCGATCATACTTAAGGTTACATAATTTTCTTCCTGTAAGCGATCAAGCTGTTCATCCAGTTCGTTTACCTCCACAAAATTCACGTCTTTTCTAACCTCACCGTTAGCCTCGCTGTAAAAGAAATGATACATTAATACGGCTAAACTTTCTCCTTTGGCAACATCACTGTTTAAATTATCGTAAATACTTTCAACATCCGTATCATCGATATACAAAATTTCATTTTGAAACGATATTCCGTAACGATTATCATCGTTTTTCAATATGTATAGTTGATAATCGTCATTACTGCGAATTGTTAAAACCAAATTACCCTTACCGTCATATAAATTATAAGGATTGGCGGTTTTAATATTTTGATTAAACGGAATTAAATGATTTCTTTTCTCATACCATCTTTCACTGATTTTAAGATTATCAGCCTGAACATAAAGATCACTGTCCTTAATTCTGATACTGTCTTTAAAAACTTCATCGGATAAATCAAGATGAGTATTTTCCTTTACAATTCCCACCTCTACCAATTCATTATTTATAATCCTGAAAACGGGACTATCCTGAATCGGACTTACTTTTACATTTAATAAATTTTTATCTATTTCTACTTCTTCTATAGTATTTATTGTTTCCAAATCTGAGTCTACAATTACACTTGGCTTATCACAGCCGGCAATAAAGCAAGAAAGTCCTAGGAGAACTCCTAGGATCTTTACTTTAGTTTTTTTCCTTGAAGTCGGCATCAACTACATTATCATCACTATTATTAGAAGTAGATTCATTAGTAGCGTTTGCGTCCGGTTGGTTATACATCGCTTTAGCCATTTCATTAGCGGCTTTTTCAAGCTCGTTCAACTTATTCTTTAATGTTTCCATATCGTTATCGTCAATTGATTTTTGAAGTTCATCACGCAGTTTCTTAACTTCCGCTTTTTGTTCTTCGCTGACGTTGGCATTTTCTTGGCTTAAAGTTTCGTCGATTTGAGCAATAAATCCTTCCGCTCTGTTACGAGTTTCAATTTCTTCTTTACGTTTATCATCTTCCGCCTTATGTTCTTCGGCATCTCTGACCATTTTTTCAATTTCGGCTTCACTTAGCCCTGAAGAATTGGAAATGGTAATGGATTGTTTTTTATTTGTACCTTTATCCAATGCGGAAACATGCACGATACCGTTAACATCAATATCAAAGGTTACTTCAATTTGAGGAACACCACGTCTAGCCGGTGCAATTCCGCTAAGCTGGAAATTACCTAGGGTTTTATTATCCTTGGCCATTGGTCTTTCCCCTTGCAATACGTGAATATCCACTGCCGGTTGATTATCGGCTGCTGTACTGAATATTTGTGATTTACTTGCCGGAATAGTTGTATTTCTAGGAATTAATACCGTCATTACTCCGCCAAGAGTTTCAATACCAAGTGATAACGGAGTTACGTCCAATAACAGAATATCCTTAACATCACCGGAAATTACTCCTCCTTGAATTGCCGCTCCCAATGATACCACTTCATCTGGGTTTACGGATTTATTCGGTTCTTTGCCTAATTCGTTTTTTACAGCATCCTGAACGGCAGGAATACGAGTTGATCCGCCTACCAATAATACCTGATCGATATCGCTTGCGGTTAAACCGGCATCTTTTAAAGCCTGTCTTACCGGTTGAATGGTTCTGTCTACCAACCCTTTGGTCATCTTGTCAAATTGAGCTCTTGTCAATGTAGCTTCAAAATGCAAAGGACCGCTAGGACCGGCACTGATAAACGGTAAGCTTATTTGAGTTTGCACAACTCCCGATAAATCCTTTTTAGCTTTTTCGGCAGCTTCCTTCAATCTTTGTAAAGCCATTCTGTCCTGTTTTAAATCAATATTGTGTTCTTTCTTGAAAGTATCGGCAATCCAATCAACGATGATATTATCGAAATCATCTCCGCCAAGCTTGTTGTCACCTGCCGTAGACAACACTTCAAACGTACCGTCAGCCAAATCAAGGATGGAAACGTCAAAGGTTCCTCCACCCAAGTCATATACCAATACTTTTTGTTCTTTATCCGTTTTATCAATTCCGAAGCTTAAAGCGGCGGCGGTTGGCTCATTGATAATTCTTTCCACTTCCAGTCCGGCAATCTTACCTGCATCCTTGGTCGCTTGTCTTTGAGCATCATTAAAGTATGCCGGAACGGTAATAACCGCTTTGGTTACTTTTTCACCCAAATAAGCTTCCGCATAGTCTTTCATGTAGGACAAGATCATCGCACTGATTTCCTGAGGGGTATAAGCCTTTCCTTCCAATTCCACTTTTTTATCGGTACCCATTAATCTTTTAATTGATGATACCGATTCTTTGTTTGTTACTACCTGTCTTTTTGCGGCATCTCCGACAATTCTTTCCCCATTCTTGAAAGCTACCACTGACGGAGTTGTACGATTTCCTTCCGGATTGGGAATTACCTTTGCTTCATTCCCTTCCATTACAGAAACACAACTATTTGTTGTACCTAAGTCAATTCCGATTATTTTACTCATTGTTTTTTCCTCCTATTCACTAACTTTTACCATTGCGGCTCTTAAAATTCTATCTTTAAGCATATAACCGTTCTGGAACACCTGTACTACCGTTCCCGGTTCTACGCCTTCTATTTTTTCACTCATAATTGCTTGTTGGAAATTAGGATCGAACGGTTTATCCAAGGGTTCCATTTTACTTACTCCCTCTTTAACCAGCGCATTAATCAGCTGTTGATAAATCATCTCGATACCTTTTTTAAAATCCTCATCATTGATGGATTGTTCTAAAGCTCTTTCCAGGTTATCGATAACCGGAAGTATATCCAAAGCAAATGACTGAATACGATATTTTTTACTTGTTTCAAACTCGGCATTTAATCTTTTGCGAGTGTTTTCCGTATCCGCATATGCTCTTGCATAATCATTTTTTAAGGCTTTAACTTCTCCTTCCAATTTCTCAACTTCACT
>JBHAFN010000192.1:0-7881 GCA_041856105.1 Bacillota bacterium | reverse complement strand
GGCAAATATGGCAATTGTAAAAATGAAATTTGTGGCTACCAATACCGATGCCGAGCATCTGGATAAAATGTTGTTGGCTGCTCTAAAATCCGATTTATTACATCCGGAGCCTGCCATAAATATTATAAATGAAGAAAATGGAGGAAAACTCATCTCCGATGAAAATGTTTATGCGGAATATATTACGGCTTTAAAAACGCTCGGATACAATATCGGGTTAAATTTAAAAGTCAAGGAAGATTTAAAGGTTACCTATACCAAAGAGGAAATTCAAAGTTTTATCAAGGAATTGGAAGAACAGGTCAGTTTAGCCGTTATGGGGGACGCAACCTATTTAACCGATGATGATAAGATCGCTTTGGAAAAACTGAATGAATATGATTTTGAAAAAATTCATAAGTGCAGATATTTAACTTTCGGGTTTGGAAGATTGCCGCATGACAGTTTTAAAAAATTAACGATGCACAGTAAACAACCTTTCATTGTAAACAAGCTGCATGAAAACAACCAATATTATTGGATTTTATACACAACCAGCGTCGCTTTTACAAGACAAATCAATAAAATATTTGACAGTTTGTATTTGGAAAGAATTGCCATACCCGATATAGACGTAAAAAAAGTTGTCGCTAAATATAAAGATAAATTAAACGATATGTATACGTTTTGCAGCATTAACGATGAATTGCATCAGCTGCATCAATATGTATTAATCATGAATGATAAACATGTTATATGCGGTTTTGTCCCAAGTGATAAGCTTGAAGATTATAAAAAAGCATTTGCAGGAATTCCGGTAGATTTCAGAGTTAAAGACGTTGAACGGGTAAGTAATCTAACTCCGCCTACCGAACTGAAAAATAATTGGTTTTTTAAACCCTTTGAATGTTTTGTGGATATGTATAGTCTGCCCGCCTATAATGAAATAGATCCGACGGTATTTGTAGGGATAACCTATTGTTTATTGTTCGGAATTATGTTCGGTGATTTGGGACAAGGGCTGGTTTTATTCTTATTAGGTTTATTTTTTGAAATTAAAAAGAAGAATAGATTAATGGGAGTCATCGCCAGAGTAGGAATCTTTTCCATGATTTTCGGGTTTCTGTTTGGATCCGTTTTCGGAAATGAACATCTCTTAAATCCGATCCATCAAAGGCTGTTTAATGTAAGAGAAAAATTATTTGAGGTTATGGACGGTTCCAGTACCATGATATTACTTATCGGTGCGGTATCGATAGGAGCGGTTTTAATCTTGGTTACCATATTCATAAATATCTTGATTAAATTTAAACAGGGGAATAAAGAAGAAGCGTTATTCAGTCAAAACGGTATTGCCGGCTTTGTATTATACGGTTATATCGTTACGGCTATTATTGCCAAGACATTATATAACGTTACTTTAAACACTCCGGTTTTATTAGGTATTTTTGTAGGTATACCCGTGTTGTTGTTTTTCTTTAAAGAACCGCTGGGCAAAATATTGAAAAAAGAAAATCCCAAACCGCATGCGGGATGGGGCAACTTCATTTTGGAAACCGTATTTGAGGTTTTAGAGATAATGCTCAGCTTTATAACAAACTCTTTATCTTATTTAAGGGTAGGAGGATTCGTATTAAGTCATGCCGGAATGATGCTGGTGGTGATGACCTTAGTTGAAATGACGGGTAATGCCGGGCCGATTGTCTTGATCTTAGGCAATATATTCGTCTTGGGGCTTGAAGGCTTAATCGTCGGCATTCAGACTTTAAGATTAGAGTATTATGAAATGTTCAGTCGCTATTATACAGGCGGCGGTAAAAAATATACAATCTTAACATATGAGGATTAAAGGAGGATATTCAATGTTATCAATGTTTGAAATTTTTGCGCCATTATTTGCAGTAATATTAGTTATCGGTCCACTATGGTTTTTTGTATCGAAAAAAGTTGACGCCAAAAGTTGTAAACAACGTTTAATTGCCCAAATAAGTATCTTTGCGGGGGTATTCTTATTGGCGTTTATCGTTCAATTTAACGGTTTGACGGCTTTAGCCGATGAAACAGCGGTTGCCACATCAATAAGCGGAACTACTGCTCAGGGCATCGGTTTCTTTGCGGCGGCATTAGCTACGGGTCTTAGTGCGCTTGGAGCCGGTATTGCGGTTGCGGCGGCGGCTCCGGCGGCTATCGGAGCTATTTCGGAAAATTCCGACAACTTCGGTAAAGCGATTATTTTCGTTGCTTTAGGTGAAGGGGTAGCCATCTACGGTCTTTTAATCTCAATTTTAATAATTAACAAACTGTAAGGAGTTAGTATGAAAATATTTTGTATTAGCGATAACACGGATACATATGCGGGAATGAGGCTTGCCGGTATTGACGGAGTGGTCGTTCATGAAAGGCATGAAATATTAACGGAGTTGGAAAAATGCTTGTCTAAGGAAGATATAGCAATTGTTTTAATGACGACCAAAATTATTAATGAGTGCCCGGAGGTTATTTCTAATTACAAGTTAACTTTATCTAAACCTTTGCTTGTGGAGATACCTGATCGACACGGTTCAGCTAAAATAGGTGAAACCATAGACAAATATATTAGTGAAGCGATTGGTATTAAACTGTAGGAGGGATTTAAAATGGGTGAAAGATTAGAAGCGTATAATACGATCATCAAAGACGTTAAAGAACAGGAAACGCTTATTGAAAATCAGATTAGAAGTGAAGTTGAATTTTCTCATGATGATCAGATTTTAATGTTTAAACAAGGGCTTAAAAAAGAGATAGATACTTATTATGAAAAGGAATTGAACGAATTAAAACTTTTAAGCGCAACGGAAGCTTCTCAAGCCAAATTAAAGACAAAAAAAGAATTATTGTTAAAAAGAAGAGAATTGGTCGAGAAAGTATTTACGGAGGCTAAAAAACGTTTGAATGAATTTGTAAACTCCGATAAATATGAAGAGTATCTTACCGGTAAGTTGGATTTAATTAATGATATTAAAGCCGACTCGGTATTTTATGTAAGATATGAAGACTTACAATTGTTAAAAAACATATTAAAGAAAAGAAAGCTGAATAATATCGTAAATGAAGCGGTTATTTTAATCGGCGGTTTTAGAATGATCAATCCTGACGATAATATTGAATATGATTATACATTCGATACAAGAATTGCAGAAGCTGCACAGTGGTTCCGGAATAACTCCGGATTTACCCTTTAGGAGTCGGACTATGAAAAATATGATTTATTCGATTAACGGACCGATTGTAACGGTAAGAAATACAAAAGACTTTAAAATGCTGGAAATGGTTTATGTCGGCAATAAAGAACTTTTAGGAGAAGTTATTGCCATAAACGATAAGGAAACCACCATTCAAGTTTATGAATCAACTACCGGTTTAACGGTTAATGAGCCGGTAAAAGGCAGTAAAAATTTGTTGAGCGCAACGTTGGGTCCCGGCATATTGCAAAATATCTTTGACGGAATTGAAAGACCGTTAAGCGAAATCGCCAAACAACAAGGGGCGTTTATCAATGCGGGAAAATCCATTCCCGCTTTAGATGAAACCAAAAAATGGGCGGTAACTTTAACGGTTAAAGAAGATGATTTTGTCAAGGAAGGACAAATCTTTGCGACTTGTCCTGAAACGGATCTGATTGAACATCGCTCAATGATTCCTTACGGAATAAACGGTAAAGTTGTTAAAGCTGTTTCCAATGGTGAATATACGGTTAACGATGTTTTAATTACGGTAATTGACGAAAAGAAAATAACTCATGAAATTTGTCTTGCCCAAAAGTGGCCGATCAGAAATCCTCGACCGACTAAAAAAAGAAAGCCCATTTCCATCCCTTTAATTACGGGACAAAGAGTTATAGATACCGTTTTTCCGATTGCCAAAGGAGGAGCGGCTGCCATTCCCGGAGGATTTGGAGCGGGAAAAACCATGTTACAACATCAAATAGCGAAGTGGTGTGATGCGGATATTATTATTTATATCGGTTGTGGGGAACGCGGTAATGAAATGACTCAAGTATTGGAAGAATTCAGCAATTTAATTGATCCGAAATCCGATAAACCGTTAATTTCCCGTACCTGTTTAATCGCCAATACATCCAATATGCCCGTAGCGGCTCGTGAAGCAAGCATTTATACCGGCTGTACCTTAGCCGAGTATTATCGTGATATGGGCTATCACGTGGCTATTATGGCGGATTCCACTTCCCGATGGGCGGAAGCGTTAAGAGAGATTTCCGGAAGACTTGAAGAGATGCCTGCCGAAGAAGGTTATCCTGCATATTTACCTAGCCGAATTGCTCAATTTTATGAAAGAAGCGGTTATGTGGAAACCTTAAGCGAAAAAGAAGGTTCTTTAACAATTATCGGAGCCGTTTCTCCGCAAGGAGGAGATTTCTCGGAACCGGTTACTCAAAATACCAAAAGATTTATCAGAAGCTTTTGGGCGTTGGATAAAGCCTTGGCTTATACAAGACATTATCCTGCCGTTAACTGGAATTTAAGCTATAGCGAATATGTTGATGATTTGACAAAATATTATGAGAAAAATGTGGCAAGAGATTTTATTACTCTGCAATCGGAAATGATAACCGTTTTGCATGAAGAAACTAAGCTGATGGAAATTGTTAAACTCATCGGTGCGGATGTTCTTCCCGAAGAACAAAAACTTGTCTTGGAAATCGCTAGGGTAGTAAGGGTAGGTTTTTTACAACAAAACTCTTTCCATAAAGAAGATACTTATGTTTCACTTGAAAAACAATATAAGATGTTAAAAACCGTTTCTTATTTATATAAAGCTTGTAAACCGCTTATCGCCAAAAAAATTCCGGTAAGTCTGATGCTTAAAACGGGAATTTTTGAAACCGTAATTAAAATGAAATATGATGTACCTAACAGTAATATAGGTTTATTGGATACATATCACGATAAGATCGATTTGGCTTTAGCTACAATCGAATAGAAGGGAGGGTATATGGCAATTGCAATTTTAGGATTGGATGACATTAAAGGTTCGCTGGTTGTTTTGGATAATGTTGAAAACATAGCTAACGAAGAGATTGTTGAAATTACAGTTAATGATAAACATTCAAGAATGGGAAGAGTTGTGCAAATTGAAGGTAAAAAGGCCGTTATTCAGGTTTTTGAAGGCACTGCCGGAATGTCGCTTTCCAACACAAAGACTAAGCTTACCGGTAAACCGATGGAACTGGCTTTATCTAAAGAAATTTTAGGAAGAACTTTTAACGGTTCGGGCATACCTATAGACGGGTTGGGAGAGGTTTATGCCGAAAAATTTGCCGATATAAACGGTTTTCCGCTAAATCCCGTATCTCGTGAATATCCGAGAAATTATATTAATACGGGTATTTCGGCAATAGACGGTTTAAATACTTTGATCAGAGGACAAAAATTGCCGATTTTTTCCGGTTCGGGTTTACCTCATGATAAATTGGCGGTTCAAATAGTAAGACAGGCTCAAATAGCCGAAGACGAAGAAAAAGATTTCGGTATTGTTTTTGGGGCTATGGGAGTTAAAAACGATGTTGCCGATTATTTTAAAAGGTCTTTTGATGAAACCGGAGTTATGGAAAAAGTTTGTATGTTTATCAATCTTTCCAACGATCCGATTATTGAAAGAATAATTACTCCTCGTTGTGCATTAACGGCGGCTGAATATTTGGCTTATGATTGCGGAATGCATATTTTGGTTATCTTAACGGATATGACTTCTTATTGCGAGGCGTTAAGAGAGTTTTCCAGCAGTAAACAGGAGATCCCGGGAAGAAAAGGATATCCCGGTTACTTATATTCCGATTTGGCTTCGTTATATGAAAGAGCCGGTATTGTAAAAGATAAAAAAGGTTCGGTTACTCAAATACCTATTTTAACAATGCCCAATGATGATATTACCCATCCCGTTCCCGATTTAACCGGTTATATTACGGAGGGTCAAATTGTCTTGGACAGAGATTTATTTATGAACAATATATATCCTCCCATTAATATTCTTGCGTCATTATCACGTTTAATGAAAGACGGTATCGGAGAAGGATTTACCAGAAAAGATCATCAGGATGTCGCCAATCAATTATTCGCCAGCTATGCGAAAGTTATTGATGCCAGAAGCTTAGCTTCGGTTATCGGAGAAGAGGAGCTTTCCGATTTGGATAAAAAATATATTGAATTCGGATTAAAGCTTGAAGATGTGTTTGTCGGGCAAGGATTTAATGCGAAAAGGTCGATTATGGAAACGATTAACATCGGCTGGGCATTATTATCAACTTTACCGCTCAGCGCTTTAGACAGATTGGATCCGCTCTTGATTAAAGAAAATTATGATCCTATTCATGCCGATCATACCATTGAGTTGGCCTTAAAAGGAGAAAGCTGATTATGGCAAATCAAGTTTTTGCGACAAAAGGAAATCTTATTCAGGCTAAAAAATCTTTGGCGCTTTCCAAAACCGGTTATGATTTGATGGATAGAAAAAGAAATGTCCTGATTAGAGAGATGATGACCTTGGTGGATAAGGTTAAATTATTAAGAGATGAAATTACCGGGGCATATGAACTTGGTTATTATTATCTTCAACAGGCCAATGTGGCAAGCGGTGTTATTACCAATACGGTTAAACAGGTTCCGATAGATAACAAGGTTCATCTTACTTTTAGAAGTGTTATGGGGGTAGAAGTTCCCAGCGTTTTTATAGAAGAGGCGGATATTGAAATAAGCTACGGTTTGGAAAACAGTAATTCGGCGATGGACGAGGCTTATCTTCAATTTAAAAAAATAAAGGAATTAACCGTTATTTTAGCCGAAGTGGACAACAGTGTTTATCGGTTGGCCAATGTCATAAGAAAGACTCAAAAAAGAGCCAATGCTTTAAAGAATATAGTCATTCCGAACTTTGAAGCTACCATAAAAAATATCAGTGAGGTTTTAGAAGAAAAAGAAAGGGAAGAGTTTAGTCGTTTAAAAGTAATTAAACAAAATAAACTTAGAGGTAATTAAGTAATGTCAACCGTAGAATTAATCAAAAAATTATCCGATGCCTTCGGTCCCAGCGGTTTTGAAGACGATGTTTGTCAAATCGTAAAGGAAGAATTGCATGATTTTAAAAATTTAGAGGAAGATACCTTAAGGAACGTAAGGTGTGAATTGCCGAATAATACCGGTAATTGTACGGTAATGTTGGATTCCCATATGGATGAAGTCGGGTTGATGATTCAGGCAATTAAACCTAACGGAACCATTAAATTTTTACCGTTGGGAGGATGGGCGCCTTCTTCATTACCTACAAGCAAGTTTAAATTTAAAAATATTGAAGGTAAACTTATCGATTGCGTTGTGTCTTCCAAACCGGTTCATTTTATGAGCGATGCGGATAAAAATTCCTCATTATCAATTGATAATATGGTTTTGGATTGCGGTGCTTGTAGTGATCAAGAAGTTAAAGAATATTATAAATTAAAAATTGCCAGTCCCGGCGTTCCTGCCGTTTTATGCGAGTATGATGAAGAGAGAAAAATGTTTTTGGGAAAAGCTTTTGATTGCAGGATCGGCGTTGCCGCTCAAATTGAAACAATGAAAAGACTTAAATCTTTAAAATTGAATGTGGATGTAAAGGCTTCATTTTCTTCGCAGGAAGAAGTGGGCCATCGTGGGGTATATCAAAACATTGAAAAGCTTAATCCGAAGCTGGCCATATGCTTTGAAGGAACTCCTGCCGATGATACTTTTACGGAACCTTATTTAATTCAAGCCGCAATCAATAAAGGCTGTATGTTAAGAAATATGGACAGTACAATGATAACCAATCCTCGTTTTCAAAAATATTCTTTGGATATTGCCAAAAAACATAACATCGCCGTTCAAGAGGGAG
>JBHAFN010000191.1:0-3370 GCA_041856105.1 Bacillota bacterium | reverse complement strand
GGATGTTTTAAAGGCGGGGCATCACGGCAGTAACACAAGTTCAGATAAGTTGTTTGTAAAGGAGGTTATGCCTTTGCTTACCGTATTCAGTGCGGGTAAAAACAATCGCTATAATCATCCACATAAAGAAGTTTTAGAATTGTTTGATAATGAAGGACTTGCATATATGCAAACCGATATTTCCGGTGATATAAGCATTTTTATTTTGGATAAAATAAAGTTTTTTTACACTAGCGATAAAAGAATTGGTATAATTTATGCATGATATATTTTATTAGCGGTTTTGATAAATATCTTGTCGATAAAAAAATTAAAGAAATAACCGAAAACCTTCAAACCGATGAGTTTGATGTTTTTAAGTTTGACGGCAGTTTTTATAAATTTAAACTTGATGAAGTTATCTTGGAGTGTAATACCTATCCTTTATTTTCCAAGCATAAACAGGTTTTCGTAGTGAATCCTTTGTTTTTTAATTCCTTAAGTGAAGAGGCTGAAAAGGAGTTTATTGATTTTATTAAAGCAGACAACGCTTATTTTACTTTAATATTTTATGGTGAAACCGATTTGAATAAGAAAAAAAAGTTTTCTAAAGAATTGCATAAATATATTAAATTTATCGATATCAAACCGTTAGATCAAAAAGAGTTTAATAATCACGTCAGAAACAGTCTTAAAAAGTATCAAATAAAAATTGATGAGGAAACCGTTTTAACATTAATCGATAAATTGCCAAACGATTTGGAAAACCTGCAAAAAGAAATCGTTAAATTGAGCTTGTATAATGACGTAGTAACAAAAGATGTTGTAAACAAGCTGATTTGTAAGAAAGATGAAGATGATATCTTCGCATTGATAAATGCCATATCCGAAAAGCGCCTTAAAAAATCTTTAAATCTATTAAGAGAGTTTAAAGCGAAAAACATCGATGCTTTAGGTTTAATCTTAATTCTGGCAACTTCCATCCGCTTTATGTATCAGGTTAAATATTTAAAGAATAAGGCTTTAAATAATAAAGAAATAGCCGAAATATTAAAATCTTCCGAAGGCAGAATTCATTATACCGGGTTGAAGATTGCCAAATATACCGTTGACGATTTATTGTACATATTAGCTAAACTGGCTGATTTGGATCAGGCGATAAAAAGCGGGAAAACGGATCCTAACACGGGATTTGAATTGTTTATTATGGAAATGACGAGGTAATTATGCAATCGATTAAAGAGATATATAAGATAGGGGCAGGTCCCAGCAGTTCGCATACATTGGCTTGTGAAAGAGCGTGTAAACTGTTAATAAAACATTACGGTAAATTAAAAAGATATCATGTAGAACTGTACGGTTCATTGTCGTTAACGGGTAAAGGGCATTGGACGGATAAAATTATTAAAGAAACTTTGAGTTTTGCCGATGTGGATGTGGAATTTAAGTTGAATTGGGATGAAAAATTTCCTAACGGCTTTTATATTACCGGTTATGATGAAAATAATCTTAAAAAGGTAAAGTGGACGGTTTTTTCCATCGGCGGCGGTTCAATTGATATTAAAGAGTTATCTTTAAATTATAACGACGAGATATATGCGGAAAAATCGTTTGATGAAATTAAAGCGGTTCTTCAAAAAGAAAATGTCAATTTAGTCGAATACGCTTTAAAACATGAACCGGATTTGAAAGCTTACCTGCAGGATATTTTGCACGCCATGCTGGCGTGTGTGGAAAGAGGAATTAAAACGGAAGGAATATTACCGGGTAAATTAAAGGTTATTCGTGCCGCCAAGTCTTTATATGATCAAAGTGTATCTATCGCCGGCGAGGCTGAAAAAAAGGAACTCAGAGTTTTTTCCTATGCCTATGCGGCTAATGAAGAAAATGCCTGTCGAAATCAGGTGGTTACCGCTCCTACCCTTGGGGCGTGCGGAGTGATGGCGGCGGTAATGGCTTATTGTCATAACGATTATAAGATGAACAGGGAAAAGCTTATTGAAGCTTTGATAGTGGGCGGTATCTTCGGTAATGTCATTAAAAGAAACGCTTCCATATCCGGGGCCGTAGGAGGATGTCAAGCCGAAATAGGATCGGCTTGTGCCATGGCTGCCGGTGCTTTGGCATATTTGAATAACTTGTCGTTAAGACAAATCGAGTATGCGGCGGAGTGCAGTATCGAGCATAATTTGGGTTTAACCTGTGATCCGGTGGGCGGGTATGTAATCATCCCCTGCATTGAAAGAAATGCTATGGGGGCGTTAAGAGCTTTTGAGGCGGTTACTTTGGCTAAATATATGGCTAAAGTGAAAGAAAATTTAATTTCTTTCGATATGGTTGTTCAAACTATGGATTATACGGGTAAGAAAATGGCTATTGAACTTAGAGAAACTTCTTTAGGGGGCTTGGCCAAAGAATATCCGATTGAGGATTAAGATGAAAAGGGTTGAGTTGTTGGCTCCTGCCGGGAGTATGGAAGCTTTAATTGCGGCGGTTAATAACGGGGCAGACGCCGTATATCTTGGGTTGACGGCTTTTGGGGCAAGAGCTTTTGCGGATAATTTTAATCATCAATCTTTGATTGAAGCGGTTAGTTTTTGTCATTTGAGAAATGTAAATGTTTATATAACCATGAACACTTTGTTGTTTGAAAATGAAATCGATAAAGCTTTAGAGGAAGTGGATTTCTTGTATAAAATAAACGTCGATGCTTTAATCGTTCAGGATTTGGGGTTATTTACCTTGGTTAGAAAGCATTATCCCGATTTTGAAATTCATTGTTCCACACAGATGCATATTCACAACAAAGAAGGGGCGTTGTTCATGCAGGCTAAAGGAGCCAAAAGAGTTGTTTTGGCAAGGGAAACTCCTTTAGAAGTCATTAAGGAAATAACGGCTACGGGAATTGATGTGGAAATATTCTCTTACGGCGCTTTGTGTATGTCATATAGCGGTCAATGTTTAATGTCAAGCATCTTACAGGGAAGAAGCGGCAACAGGGGTGTGTGTGCTCAACATTGCCGTTTGCCATATAAGTTGCTTGATAATACTGTCAATGAATATATCGATACATTCAAGTATTTATTGAGTCCCAAAGATTTAAATGTTTTAAACGATTTGGATAAGCTGTTGGATTTGCAGGTATCGAGCATTAAAATTGAAGGCAGGATGAAGCGTAGCGAATATGTGGGATTAACCGTAAAAATATTCAGAAAGGCTATCGACGCTTATTATAATAATGAAAAATTCAGTTTGTCTAATGAAGATATGGAACATTTAAAGTTGATGTTTAATCGCGGATTTACCGGCGGGAAAGCCTTTAATGCTGTTGATAAGGAGTTTATGAACCCTTATCGTCCCAATCATATGGGGATTGATTTGGGTAAAGTGG
>JBHAFN010000190.1:0-3051 GCA_041856105.1 Bacillota bacterium | reverse complement strand
ATATTGCCGAAGAAGTAAGCAAGGATATGACTTTTAACGGTTATCGCAGAAAGAACAATAAAGTGGGAGTAAGGAATGAGATATGGATTATTCCTACCGTAGGTTGTGTAAACGGAATCGTAAAAAAATTGGAGGGAATGAGCAAATCATTAATCGGCGGTTCATTGGAAGATATTATCGCCTTTAATCATCCGTACGGTTGCAGTCAAATGGGTGATGATCAGGAAAATACCAGAATTATCTTAAAGGATCTTATCGAACATCCCAATGCCGGAGGAGTGCTTGTCTTGGGGCTGGGATGTGAAAACTCAAGCATCAAGGAATTACAAAAATATTTGAACGATATAGATACCGATAGAATTCGCTTTGTAGTGTCGCAAGAAGTTGAAGATGAAATTGAATACTGTATGAATGAATTAAAATCTTTAGCCGAATATGTAAAGGGATTTAAAAGAGAACCGATCAGCGTCAGTGAACTGATAATCGGGATGAAATGTGGCGGAAGCGACGGATTAAGCGGAATTTCCTGTAATCCTTCCGTCGGAAAGTTTAGTGATATTCTGATTTCTAAAAACGGAACAACCGTATTAACGGAAGTTCCCGAAATGTTCGGAGCGGAAACAATCTTAATGAACAGATGTAAGAATGAAGAAACATTTAATAAAACCGTTTATATGATTAACGACTTTAAAGCATATTACAAAGCCAATAATCAGGTAATTTATGAAAATCCTTCCCCGGGTAATAAAGAGGGCGGGATATCCACTTTAGAGGACAAATCGTTGGGTTGTATTCAAAAAAGCGGTACCTCCGCCGTGGTTGACGTTTTAAAGTACGGTGATGTCGTAAAAACCAAGGGTTTGAATTTATTAAGCGCTCCGGGAAACGATTTGGTGGCTTCAACAGCCTTGGCTGCCGCAGGTTGCCAAATAATTCTGTTTACTACCGGAAGGGGAACGCCGTTTGCTTCACCTGTGCCTACGATAAAAATATCCAGCAATACCCGCATTGCCACCGATAAAAATAAGTGGATAGACTTTAATGCCGGGGAAGTGGTGGAAGGTAAAACGATCGGTCAGGTTGGAGAAAGTCTGTTTGAATTTGTGATAAAAATAGCAAACGGAGAAAGGGTTAAATCCGAAATAACGGGTTACCGTGATATGGCGATATTTAAGAAGGGAGTAACTTTATAAAACGGAAATCAGATACGGTGCACATCCCGATGATGTAAAGCATTATGATACGTTAAGACTTAGAGAAGAATTTTTAATTCAAAATTTATTTAAGCCTGATGAGATAAGTTTAACCTACAGTCATTACGATCGCATTATTGTCGGAGGGACAATTCCCATAAGGGAAGTTAAATTGGAAGCCGATTTGAACATCAAGGCGGACTATTTTCTTGAAAGAAGAGAATTGGGGTTAATTAATATCGGCGATGCCTGCCTTGTAAAGGTGGACGGTAAGGAATACGTCGTTAATAAGGAAGATGGAGTGTATATGGGTAAAAGATGTAAGGAAATATCTTTTAAAAGTATAAATGAATCGGAACCGGCTAAGGTTTACTTTAATTCCACTCCTGCTCATATGACTTATCCTACGGTATTAATAAAAAAAGAAGATTGTATCTTTGTTGAATTGGGAAGTAATAAAACAAGTAATCATCGAACAATCAGAAAGTATATTCTTCCCAAGCAAATGGAAAGTTGTCAACCGGTAATGGGTTTGACTATCTTGTTTGAAGGCAGCGTATGGAATACGATGCATACCCATACGCATGAAAGAAGAATGGAAGTTTATATGTATCATAATTTGGATGATGAAAATATAGTGTTCCATAACATGGGACAACCGCACGAAACAAGACATATTACGGTTAGAAATGAAGAAGCGATTATTTCTCCGAGCTGGTCAATTCATACCGCCAGCGCAACCGGCAGCTATAGCTTTATATGGGGTATGGCGGGAGAAAATCAAGATTTTGATGACATGGATCATGTGGCCATGTCGGCTATTAAATAGGTTTTAATGAGTTTGCTCATTAATATATCCAAAGGGATGAGGAAAGGAAACTTATTTAGATGAGAAAATTTATGAATGAAAATTTTTTGCTTAAAAATGAAACGGCGATTAACCTGTATAAGGTTGTTAAGGATGTTCCTATATTAGATTATCATTGCCATATCGATCCTAAAGAGATTTATGAAGATAAAAAATTTACGACAATTACTCAGGTATGGTTGGGTGGCGATCATTATAAATGGAAACAAATGCGCGGTAACGGTATTGATGAAAAATATATTACCGGCAATGCGGGCGATTATGAAAAATTTCATGCGTGGGCATGTACTTTGGAAAAATTAATAGGTAATCCGCTTTATCATTGGTCGCATTTGGAATTACAACGATATTTTGATATCTATGAGCCTTTAAACGGTAAAAACAGTAAAGAAATATTTGATAAATGTAATGAAAAGCTGAAGGAGATTTCCGCAAGAAAGATTATTGAACAAAGCAAGGTTACTTTAATTTGTACTACCGACGATCCGACAGACGACTTGAAATATCATCAGTTGTTAAAAGAAGATTTGTCATTTAAAACGCAGGTGCTTCCTTGTTTTAGACCGGATAAGGCGATGAATATTGAAAGTATAGATTATTTAAATTATTTAAACAGATTATCAAAGGTCAGCAATACGGAAATAAACAGCTTTAAATCATTGATAAATGCTTTGAAATTGAGGATTGAATATTTTAACTCATTAGGGTGTAAGGCAAGCGATCATGCATTGCAATACATAATGTGCAATGAAAAAACAGCCGATGAAATTGAAGTTATCTTCAATAAAAGATTAAATAACGAAAAAATTGATAAAGAAGAGGAATCGGCCTTTAAAACAATGTTTTTAAACGAACTGTCCAAAGAATATACCAAGTATAACTGGGCAATGCAAATTCATTACGGATGTAAAAGAAATAATAACAGCCTGATGTTTGAAAAGCTCGGTCCGGATACGGGCTATGATACCATTGACAACTATGCGCCTTCCT
>JBHAFN010000189.1:0-3923 GCA_041856105.1 Bacillota bacterium | reverse complement strand
ATATTTTTAAAACGGCTTTAAATGAAAAAGAAATTAAACTCCTGTTTGAAAGAACGGAAAACGGAACGGATGATCTGGTTTCCAAGAGATCTAAAATTATTCAGGAACAGAAGGTTGATTTAGACAATATGACGGTTAATCAACTGGTTAATTTTATACAAGAAAACCCCAGTGTTTTAAAAAGGCCTATTATTATAAGTGAACGTAATTTTCAAGTCGGTTACGATGAGGAAGAAATCAGTACTTTCGTACCGGCAAGACTTAGAAGTATTGCGGATTTGGCATGTAATAAAGATTGCCCTAATTATGATGTTTGCGGAAAGGTTAGAAATGACAAATAAGAGCTGGGGCTCTTATTTTACTAAGGTGAGTATATGAAAGTGTTGTTCGGTTTATCGGGTGGAGTGGATTCGGCAGTAGGCGCATATCTGTTAAAAAAACAGGGATATGACGTTACATGTTGTTTTATGCGTAATTGGGATTCTTTAACAAACAACGATATATTGGGTAATCCTACCTTGGATAATGACGAGTGCAGTCAGGAAACGGATTATAACGATGCTAAAAAGGTGGCTGAACAATTGGGGTTAAAACTTTTAAGAGTAGATTTTGTAAAGGAATATTGGGATAATGTTTTCAGCGTTTTCCTTAAGGAATATGAAGCCGGAAGAACTCCCAATCCGGATATTTTATGTAATAAATATATAAAGTTTGACAGTTTCTTCGCCTTTGCGAAAAGTAAAGGTTTTGATACTTTAGCCACCGGGCATTATGTTAAAACCGAGATGGTCAACGGGGTTAAAGTAATGAAAAAAGCGACAGATTTGAATAAAGATCAGTCTTATTTCTTATGTCAGATTTCCAAAGAGGCTTTAAATAACAGTATTTTTCCTTTAGGGGATATTAAAAAAGAGGAAGTCAGAAAAATTGCCGGAGAATTGCATTTATCAATTGCCGAAAAGAAAGACAGCACGGGAATTTGTTTTATCGGTGAAAGAAATTTCAGACAGTTTTTAAGCAACTATTTACCGATGAAAGAAGGAAATATTATCGATGTCGATAATAATAAGGTAAAGGGTAAACATAAGGGAGTGCTTTATTATACCATCGGACAAAGAAAAGGTTTGGATATCGGCGGAGAAGGCGGACCGTGGTTTGTGGTCGGGAAAGATATTTATAAAAACGAACTCTATGTGTCCAACAGCGAATATTATTTAAAAAGTGATGCCTGTCTTGTAAAAGACGTTAATTATTTATATGACTTTGATGAAACGGTTTTAAAATGTGCCGCCAAATTCAGATATCGACAAAACGATCAGGAAATTACCTTAATTAAACGGGAAAACAAGGAAGTAATCTGTCTGTTTCCTCAAGGAGTTAAGGCGGTAACTCCCGGACAGGAAGCGGTGTTTTATTTGGATGATATCGTTATTGGCGGAGGAGTTATCGATAAGGTATTTAAAGACGGAGAAGATATCTTTGAATTGGTAAAGAACAAGGTTAATGGAAGAATTAATTAAATTAAAAGGAAGAGTTGTTAAAACGATTTTCAGAAACAAGGAGAATTATTATTCGGTTGTTTCTTTTGAATGTGAAGACAGCCGGATTATTACCGTTATCGGTACTTTGCCTGAATTGGAAGAAGATATTTTATATTATTTGGAAGGTAAATATGTTGAACATTCAAGATACGGGATTCAGTTCAACGCCTTGACGTGGCAAAAAATTCTTCCCGATTCCAAAGAGGCAATAATTAATTACTTAAGCGGACCGTTGTTTGTGGGAATAGGGAAAAAACTTGCCGAGAGAATAGTGGATGAGCTTGGAGAAAACGCTTTGGATTTAATCGTCGAAGACAATACGGTTTTGGATAGGGTTAATAAATTAACCTTAAAAAAGAAAGAAGCTATTTTAAATGTTTTAAACAATATGG
Organism: Bacillota bacterium; assembly: GCA_041856105.1. Classification (GTDB taxonomy): domain Bacteria; phylum Bacillota_I; class Bacilli_A; order Erysipelotrichales; family Erysipelotrichaceae; genus UBA9076. The sequence goes on along the minus strand of JBHAFN010000189.1, from coordinate 1,990 downwards.
ATAGCGAATTGGAAAAAATAATGCAGTTTTTCGCTTTACATGGTATCAGCCATAAAAACAGTCTGAAGATTGAAAGAATTTATGGAAACAAGGCGATTGATTTGATTAAAGAAAATCCGTATCGTCTGGTTTATGAAGTGGACGGAATCGGATTTAAGACGGCGGATACAATCGGTAAATCCTTAGGGATAAAACATGACGACATAAGAAGAGTGGAAGCGATGTTGCTTCAAATATTGAATAATATGCATATGGCTTACGGCGATACATTTATTTATTTAAACGATTTAAATGAAGCCTATGACTTTGAAGCGCATAAACAAAATATAGATATACCGTTTGTTGAAGTGTTGGAAGGATGTATAAACAATAAAACCGTTGTGGTGAAAGAAGAAAAATGTTATGTTAAATCACAATATGATGCCCAAGTTTTTATAAGCAGTTTTTTGACGCAGTTTCCTTTTGAAGCGTTGTATGACTATGATGAAGAGAAATTAACTAACGCCTTAAATGAAGTGCAGTCTTTATTGAATATCGAATATGATGAAATTCAGATGAAGGCCATCAAAACCTTTTTTGATAATGATTTAATGATTTTAACGGGAGGTCCGGGTACAGGTAAAACAACCGTAGTAAGAGGGATAGTGCATATCTTTAAAACCATCTTTCCTTACAGTCAGATATGTTGTTGTGCGCCTACGGGCAGAGCGGCGAAAAGGTTGGCGGAGTTGACCGAAACAAATACCAATACCATTCATTCGTTATTGAAATGGGATTTGGAAACCAATACTTTCGGGAAGAACGTTAAGGAACCTTTACTTGTTGACTTATTGATTATTGATGAATTTTCCATGGTCGATAACTGGTTGTTTTATAATCTTTTAAAGGCATCCGGGTTTGTTAAAAAAATATGTATTATCGGCGATGAAGATCAATTGCCGTTGGTAGGACCGGGGACGCTTTTAAAAGATATAATCGATACTCAGCTTTGGCCAATTGTCAGATTGAAAAAAATATTTCGTCAAAAAGAAGGTTCGGGAGTTATTAAGCTTGCCGGGGATATCAGAAACAACAGTGTAAATTTTGACGACATAAAAAATGATGTGGCTTTCTATGAATTGCCTGCTTATCAAATTGCCGGAAATATCGTCAATATTGTGAAAAGCGCTTTGGAAAAGGGTTATGATTTAAATGATATTCAGGTATTATCTTGCATGTATAAGGGAATATGCGGAATTGATTATTTAAACAAACAGCTTCAGGCGGTTTTTAATCCGCCTGAAGAGGGTAAAAGAGAAATTATCATTCAGGATAAGGTGTTTAGAGTTGATGATAAAATCTTACAATTGAAAAATCAGCCGGATGATGATGTGTACAACGGCGATATAGGTGTTTTGGTAGATATAGAATATGCCAGTGAAAACGAAAATAAACAAAATCGTCTTTTTGTTGATTTTGACGGTATTTTAGTGGAGTATAATCAGGATAACTTCGTGAATATAACTCATGCCTACTGTATATCCATTCATAAATCACAGGGTTCCGAGTATCCGATCGTCATCTTGCCCATCGTTAAGGAAAATTGGAAAATGCTTGAAAAGCGGTTGATTTATACGGGAATTACCCGGGCAAAAAAATCGGTTATATTATTGGGAGAAAAAGAGATGTTTTATGAAGGAATTAAGATAGGGGAAAGGCATCATCGTCATTCCATTCTCACCGATGAAATACTGCGTAAAGCCGAAGATTAAAAAAGTTGTCGTTTATAAGACAACTTTTCAAATGAATTTCAACATTTCTTCGGCATTTTTGGCGGCGTTGACCTTTTCGAAGGCATGGGTTATTATTCCTTCTTCATTAATGATATAAGTAGTTCTTACTATGCCCATGTATTTTTTTCCATAATTGCTTTTTTCCTGCCAAACATCATAGGCCTTAACAGTATCTAAAGACTCATCCGATAACAGTAAAATTTGTAAATTATGATTAT
>JBHAFN010000188.1:0-11524 GCA_041856105.1 Bacillota bacterium | reverse complement strand
TTTTAAAGGCTTTAAATGAAGCTAAGACAGTTAAGGAAAAACCTACTTTGATTTTGGCTAAAACCGTTAAAGGTAAGGGGGTTTCATTTATGGAAAATAATGCGGCATGGCATGGAGTTGCGCCGAATCCGGAAGAGCTTGCGGCTGCGTTGAAAGAATTGGAGGTGGCATAATGGGTTTAGCGACTCGTGAGGCATATGGTAAGGCACTTGCCGAGCTTATTGTGAAAAATGAAAAGATTGTTGTTTTGGATGCGGATTTAACCAAATCAACCAAGACAAATGATGCTCAAAAAGTTTGTCCGGAAAGACATTTTAATATGGGTATTGCCGAGGCGAATATGATGGGGGTTGCGGCGGGTTTTGCGTCCAGCGGGTATACGGTTTTTGCGTCAACGTTTGCGATGTTTGCGACCGGTCGTGCTTGGGAACAAATTCGTAATTCGATTGCTTATCCTCAACTGAATGTAAAAATTTGCGGTACTCATGCCGGAATTGCGGTTGGTGAGGACGGAGTCAGTCATCAAGCTATTGAAGATATTTCTTTAATGCGTACGATTCCGCAAATGGAAGTTTATTCTCCTTGTGATGCCAATGAAACAAAGGCGGTCATTGAATATGTGTCTAAAACGAATAAGCCTTGTTATGTAAGGCTTGGTAGAAGTAGTGTTGATGATGTGTATGATGACAATACAAAATTTGATTTTTCTAAGATAAGAATTTTGCATGAGGGTAAGGATGTAGCGGTATTGGCGACCGGGTTATTAGTTCAGGAGGCTTTAAAAGCTAAGGATGTTTTAAAGAAAGAGGGAATTAATTTAACCGTAGTTGATGTGACTTGTATAAAACCTTTGGATGAAGAAGGGGTTGTTAATGTTTTGAGGGGTCATAAACATATTATTACCGCTGAGGAGCATAACATTATCGGTGGGCTTGGTTCAGCCGTTGCGGAAGTCAGTGTTAAGGCATATCCGACCTTTATTCATCGTATCGGGATTAATGATCGTTTTGCGGAAAGCGGTCCGTTTACGGAATTGTTGGAAAAATATAACTTAACTTATAAAGAAATAGTTAGGGTTGTAAAGAGTTTATTGTAATGCTCATATAGGCTGTGGAAATATTTCTGGTTTGTCGGGAATATTGTTCATGGCCTTTTTTGTTTTATCCATTATGCGGGCGGTTTATACAGTTTTTTGGTATATTATATGAAGTAGAGGAATATTACCTTGTATATATAAAAAAAATTATGAGCTGTTTGGAAACCGAGGGTTATTCGAACAGCTTTTTAAATGTATATTTTATTGAAACAAAGGTCACTAATAAATTATGTACAAGGAGAGGTAAATTAATTTGACGCTTGTATTAAGACGTATTATAATGAGATTAAATTAAAAGGATGACCGAAATAATGATTAATAAGTTACAGTCTGAAGTTTCATCGCCATTGTATTTGCAATTATACGATACAATAAAGAGCAAAATTGATTCCGGAGAATATAAAGTCGGGGAAAAAATACCTTCCGAGGCGCAGTTAAGTGAAAATTACGGAATTAGCAGGATTACGGTAAGAAGTGCATTGGAACAATTGGTGAATGAAAATATATTAGTAAAAAAACATGGTAAAGGAACATATGTTTCTATGCCGGTTTATGTTGAAAGTACTTTAAATGAAGTTAGAGGAAGTTTTACAAAGTCTTGTATAAAGATGGGGAAAGTGCCAAAAACGTCTTTATTATCCGTACAAAGAAAAAGAGCAGGTAAATATATTTCCAAACAATTAGGAGTAAATGAGGATGATTTAATTATTGTAATTAAAAGGGTAAGATGTATTGACGATATTCCCAGTGTTTTAGAAATCGATTATTTTAGAAAAGAATATGATTTTATGATTCAGTCGGACATTGAAAACAATTCATTACTTGATTTGTTAAGAAAACATACGGGGATTGTTGCTTCAACATTTAATGATGTTATGGAAATAAAACATGCAAATAAAGAACAGTCTGTGGCATTGAACTGCATGATTGGGGCGGCATTATTATTGGTTAGTCAAACCGTAACAGATGATAAAGATCAAATAATATATTTTAATGAGCAATATATTAGAAGTGATATTTATAAATATGCGGTAAGTTCAAGAAAATATTAAATTAAATTTTTAATACTGATTTTAGAGGTTGTTTTTGTCGTATCTAAGGAGGGATTATGGAAATAATATATTTTGCCGGCCACGGATCATTTGCACAGGGATTAAAGGACTCTGTTAAATTGATTTGTGGAAATGTAGCGGATGAAATTAGGACCTATTGTTTGAATTTGGGTGATGATGTAAATGATTTTGTTTTGGAGATTAATAAACTTGCAGTTGATAAGAATAATAAAGTGGTAGTATTCACGGATTTATTTGGTGCAAGTATTACTAACAGCTTAATACCACTTACATGCCTTGAGAATTTTAAATTGATTTGTGGAACGAATTTAAATTTAGTTTTGGAATATTTGATGACGAAGCCGAATTTTACGGATGATTTAAAAATGTCGGAAATAATCGAGAGTGCTAAAAACGGGATTAAGGAAATAAAAATAAAAAGAATGGATAATTATGATTTTTAGAAAGGATAAATAATGAGCAAATTTTTAAATTTATTTAAGTGTAAGAAGCCGATAATCGGAATGATTCACTTAAAAGGAGAAAACAAAAAAGACATTTACGAGAGAATGGCAAATGAAATTGAGATTTATAACAGGCATTTGGATGGGATAATAATAGAAAATTATTTCGGAAATTTCGATAATCTCGTTGATGCCCTTGAATATGTTAAGAGTTTAAATTTGAACATTCCGATTGGCGTTAATTGTTTAAATTTTGATGCTATGGGTTTTGAATTGGCAATAAGATACAATCTTGATTTCATTCAAATTGATTCAGTAGTAGGACATGTCTCTTCAAGAGATGAAAAAACTTTAAATGAATTTTTGAAACTGTATAGAAGCAGATGCAATTCGAAGCTTATTGGGGGTGTAAGATTTAAATATCAACCCGTTTTATCAAAAAACCCTTTGAAAGATGATTTAAAAACGGCTGTCGGCAGATGTGATGCGATTGCAGTTACCGGAAACGGAACGGGCGAAGAAACATCATTAGAAAAAATAAAAAGTTTTAAAAAAATACTGGGGGATTTTCCGTTGGTGGTTGCTGCCGGAGTTACTGTAGATAATATTGAAGATGAATTAAAGTATTGCGATGCGGCAATTATCGGCAGTTATTTTAAAGATACATATAAAGATACGGGTGATGTGGACGAAGAGCATGTAATTAAGCTTATGCAAAAAGTACATTTAATCAGGAAGGAGGTAAATAATGATTAAATTAACAAGAGTTGATCACAGATTATTACACGGTCAAATTGCGTTTTCATGGGTTAAATTTCTTGATTGCGATTGTATTTTATTGGTCAGCGATAATTTAGTTAAAGATGAAATAAAAATGCAGGCTATGAGGATGGCTAAGCCTACAGGTATAAAACTGGTCATGAAAAGTGTTGAAGACTCTATTGTTGCCTTAAACAGCAATGCTACAGATAAATATAAACTGCTTATTATTACTGAAAATATTGAAACTGCATATAAGCTTATTGAAGCTACATCCTGTATAAAAACATTGAATATCGGCGGTACCAGAAAGGATGATTCAAATACACAGATAGCGAAAGCGGTATTTATCAACAATACGGAAAAAGAGCTAATTAATAATTTGTTAAAAAATGATGTAGAGGTTAATGTACAGCTGGTTCCCGGTGAGAGTAAGAAAAACATAATAGATTTAATTTAGAAAAGGGGTGTATTATGGAAAATATGTTTTTAAAATCTATTTTGATAATAATTGTGGCTTTTATAAGCTACATGCATTGCTATTGGGGTTCGACGATGGCAAACAGACCGATTATTGTTTCGCCTTTGGTAGGTTTGGTGCTGGGAGATTTAACTGCGGGAATTGTAATCGGCGCAACTCTGGAATTAATATTTTTAGGTGCGGTTCCGATCGGAGCAAGTAATCCTCCGGATATGACCAGCGGAGCAATAATAGGCACATCTTTTGCGATATTAACCGGTGCAAATATTGGAACGGCGGTTGCATTGGCTGTACCGGTGGCAACCTTGGTATTGTTGTTTGATAATGTTCAAATGATGTTTTTCTTAACTTGGGCCGCTCATTTGGCTGATAAATATGCCGAGGAAGGCAATTATAGAATGGTAGAAGTGATTGCCAGAATTGCGGGAATAGGAAATAAGGTAATATTGGCTTTAGTGGTTGGAATAGCTTTCTATTTAGGGGTTCCGGTTATTGATAAAATATTAGAAGCTATTCCGGGATTCGTAATAGAAGGCATGGATATTGCGGCAGGAATTTTACCGGCTTTAGGATTTGCGATGATAGCGAAAATGATAATAACTAAAGAGCTGGCGCCATATTTGCTTGCAGGCTTTTTATTAACGGCATATTTTGGGATTTCGACCTTCGGGGTTGCGTTGTTCGGTTTGGTTGTGGCGGCTCTGATATTTTATGAAGATAAAAATAAGGGGAGGAGGATTTTAGATGACAATGAATTTTAACATAGATAAAAAATCTCAATTAACTAAAAAAGATATGCTTCAGGTTTTTATGAGATCGTGTACATTGGACTCGGCATGGAATTATGAAAGACAACAAAATTTAATGTATTGTTACGCAATGATTCCTGTTTTGAAAAGATTATACGGTTCCGATAAAAATTCTATGTCCGAGGCTTTAAAGAGACATTTGGAATTTATGGCTTGTACTCCTCACATAGTTACCTTATTATTAGGGATTTGCACTGCAATGGAGGAAAAAGCTGCAAATGAAGAAACTTTTGATAAATCCGGTATAAGTGCGGTAAAGATGTCATTAATGGGTCCGTTGGCAGGTATTGGCGATTCGTTTTTTTGGGGTACATTACTGACAATTGCTATAGGTGTTGCCGTTTCTTTTTCTCAACATGGCAGTATAATCGGACCGATTTCATTTTTCTTGATAATAAATATTCCCGGTTTTTTTTGCCGATATATATGTTTGGAAAAAGGATATAAATATGGGATAAAGTTTTTCGGAAATTTCAGTGATAACAGCATAATAAGTATAATGACAAAATCCGCTTCAATTTTAGGGCTTATGGTCATAGGAGCGATGAGTGCATCTACAATAAGCATATCTTTACCTCTTGAAATCGGTGTAGAAGGCAATACAATACCTTTACAAAATTATTTTGATGAAATTATGCCGGGTTTGCTGTCTGCAATTGTATTTGGGATTATGTATTGGCTTTTAGGCAAGAAAATAAAGCCTACCAAAATTTTGTTGGGAATTATTATAGTTTCATGTATAGGAAGATACTTGAAATTATTATAATACAAAGCTATAAAATAACATCGCTCATTTGATGTTATTTAATGTTTACAGTAAAGTTTTAAGGTGCTGTTCGGATATAATCAACCAATCAACCCGGCAACATACCCGCTTACCAAAGCGGCAGTGATATTATACCCTCCGGTATATCCGTTTATATCCAACAATTCACCTGCAAAATAAAGATTGTCTATCAGCTTTGATTTCATTGTAGAGGGATTTACTTCTTTTAGAGAAATCCCTCCGCTTGTCACAAAGCTTTTTTCAATTGGTAGGGTTCCGTTTACTTTAAACGTAAAATTCTTGAATTTATATACGGAATCGATAATTTGTTGATCATTCAGGCGGTTAAGCGGTATGCCGACAATATCCCGAACATAAAATTCTATAAGTCTTTCAGGGAGAAATTGTTTAAAAAAAGATTTTAAAGACTTTTTATTATCAAAGGCTTTAATCTCCTTTAATAATTCTCCTTGGGAATAATCCGGCAGACAATCCAAATGCAATGTTGTTTCCGGAGTATTTTGTTTTAAAACAAAGCTTGAACATCTTAAAGCGGCAGGTCCCGATATTCCGAAATGAGTAAAAATCATATCTGAACGATGGGTAACGACCCGCTTATTTTTATTGTTTAAAACGCTTAGTTGGATATCCTTTAATGATAACCCCATTAAAGTCTGATTAATGATAAATTCTTCGTTACTGGTAATCGGTACTTCGGAAGGAGATAATGCGGTTACGGTATGCCCTACACTTTTGGCAAGCCTATAGCCGTCCCCCGTAGACCCCGTCTTCGGAAAACTCAATCCGCCGGTTGCTAAAACAATATTTTTACCCTGATAACTTTGATTGTTTTTTAAGATAACTTCTTTTATTAAATTACCTTCCGTTTTAAAACATTTTACTTTGGCGTTTGTTTTGATAACTACATTGTTTTTATTTAACTCATTAATTAAAGCGTTCAAAATAGTCTTGGACGAGTCGGTAATCGGAAACATACGTCCGTGATCCTCTTCTTTCAGAGTTGCGTTTCGCTCGTTAAAGAATTTGATAATATCCCGGTTATTAAACTTGGAAAAGGCACTATATAAAAATTTTCCGTTACCGATAATATTTTGAATGATAAAATCAACGGAATTATTATTTGTAACATTACATCTGCCTCCTCCGGTAAGAAGAAGCTTTTTTCCCAAAGACTCGTTTTTCTCAAGAAGTAAAACCTTACGATTTTTTCCGGCTGATATGGCAGCCATCATTCCGCCGGGACCTCCACCTATTACAATCACATCATAAATCATCTTTATCACCGTTTTTTTGTATAATAATACCTTTTAGAACTAATTGATATTATAATATGCTTAAAGAAATATTTAAACTTGAAGGAGTAAGTGATGGAAGTAATATCTAAAGACAATAATCTGTATATTTTAAATGAAAAAGAATTTGTACCTACCAATATTTTTGAAAACGGTCAGGCATTCAGATGGGATAAAATTGATGACGGTTATTTTGTTGTGGCGAAAAACTATGCGGTATATATAAAGAAGCTTAATCAGGAAGAAATAAAGGAATTATACGAAAATAAAGTTATCGATATGATATATGAAGATGTAGTTTTAATTAAAAACGGCGGTACTCTGAAAGATTATGAAAGCTTCTGGAGAAATTATTTTGACATGGATCGGGATTATACATTATTAAGAGAAAGCTTTATTAAGAAAGATAAATATCTTAAGGAGGCATGTGAATTCGGAATCGGACTTAGAGTTTTAAAACAGGACATGTTGGAAATGATTATTTCATTTATTATTTCTGCCAATAATCAGATTCCCCGCATAAAAAAAGCCATTGAAAAAATAAGCGAGCTTAAAGGAGAAAAAATAGCTACCTATAACGGGAAGGATTATTACAGCTTTCCTACCTTGGATAAACTCGGCGAGCTTACCGTCAGCGATTTTGATAATATTGTAAGAGTGGGCTATCGTGCAAAATATTTGGTTAAAAGTATCGAGATGTTAAAAAACAACGAAATTTCATTGGATAAAATAAAAACATTACCCTATGATGAAGCTCACCATGAATTATGTAAACTAATGGGAGTAGGTTCAAAGGTGGCGGACTGCATATTGTTGTTTGGGGCGGGTAAAGACAGGGCATTTCCCGTAGATACATGGGTTATTAAGCTGATGAACGAGTTTTATGTGGATAATTTAAAGAGTATGAAGAAGATTAAAGAGGCGGGAATCAATATATTCGGTGATAAGGCAGGTCTTGCACAACAATATTTGTTCTTTTACGCAAGAGAAAATAAAATAGGAAGTAAGAAAGGTGAATAAAATGAGAATCGGAATCGGAAATGATCATGCGGCGATTGAGCTGAAAAATGAAATTGTAAATCATTTAATAGAAAGAGGTATCGAAGTTGTGAATTACGGCATAAATGAAGGTGAGAAAGTCGATTACCCTTTAATTGCCGAAGAAGTAAGCCGTGCGGTGGTAAATAAGGAGGTTGATTACGGAATAATTATTTGCGGTACGGGGATTGGAGTATCCATTTCAGCCAATAAAGTAAAAGGTATCAGAGCCTGTGCATGTTCGGAACCGTATAGTGCAAAGCTTTCCAAACAACATAATGATACCAATGTATTGTGTTTCGGCAGCAGAGTGGTTGGAAGCGAACTGGCTAAGATGATTGTGGACGCATGGCTGGACGCAAGTTTTGAAGGGGAAAGACACCTCAGAAGAGTTAATTTGATTAAAAAATTGGAAGATTGATTTATATAAAATGATGTGTTTTGACAAAGCCGTTTGAGAAAAACAAGTTTTAAAAAATAAATATTAAAGCATAAAAAAACAGATGCTCAAACTTTATGGGGTTGAACGTCTGTTTTAATTTTCAAAAACTTCAATAAAGTCTTCAAACGATTTTGACTTTAAAATGGTGGACAATTTGGAAATATCACTTGATAAATCACTCATCCAATTAAAAAATAATTTCATTACTTCACTTTCCATATTTTTGATGGTCAGTAAAAATATGATTTGTACTTCATAGTTATCCCATGTGATCGGTTTATTCAGGATCATAATACTTATGCTGGAATTATTAATCGAATCGGTATTTAAACTGTGCGGTATGGCAAAGCCTTGAATAAATGATGTGCTGGACATTGTTTCACGGGCTAAAACGCTGTTTAGATAATCTTCGCTTACTTCGTTTTTTTGATAAAGTTTATCACATAAAAAACTTATCGCTTCTTTAGGGGTTTTAAATTCTTTATTTAAATAAAAGTTTTCTTTTTTAATGATATTAGCCAAATATTTTCTATAATCTTTTTGTAATTTTCTTTGTTCACATTCATTTATGGCTTGGAATATTTTGACTTCATCCTGATAATTGAAGAATACGGATATTAAAACCGTAACGATATTTAAATTGTGAATAATGGGAATACTGCTGATTATTAAATCGCAAGAAAGGGTTTTGATTTTTTCTTCTTCAAAATAGTTTAAAACCGCCACAATATCCAAATGATGTTCAAAAGTATTTTTGAGCTTGGCAATAAGTTCGGTATATATTCCGTGTGAGTTCGGTAATAATAAAACCGCCCGATATTTTTGAGAATTTTGTCTTTCATATGCGGTTCCCAGATGCAATGCCACAAAACCTATTTCGGACTCACATATTTTAATATTCAACTTGTTTTGCAAGTAATCACATGCCGCAACGGATAATTCAAATACAAGCGGAAATCTTTTTTTAATCTCCTCTAAATAAAGATTTGACGAATCGGCATTTATTTTTGATCTTTCCAGTAAGGATTGAATGTGTAAACTTAAACCTACCGCCAGTTCGTTATCAATCGAAAAATCAATTCCGAACTGTTTATAAATGTGATCAATCAATTCCCGAACAAGTTCTTCATAAACCAAGTTACCGGTTAAAGAATAAGTATCCTGATTTTTCTTGGTCATCAATAATAGTGAAAATAAAATTATTTCGGAGCCGTAATTTTCAATTTGATATAATTTCGCCAGTTGTTCAAAAAATTCGGTTGCGATTTTAAATTCTATCGTTTCATTAATATCGACGTTTAAAGCGATATTATCGATATAATGAAAATTCATGAGTCTTTCAATGGTAATTCCGACATGTACAATCAAAACGGGGAAAGATATGGTACTTATTTTGTAATTGTATTTATCCAATATACATTCCAAACATCTTTTTGCTTTTAACAAATCGAATTTATTGTATAAAGACGCAATTTCATTAAGATTAAATAAGTTGTTTTGAGTTTCCTCCATCAACATATCCTTATAAAGCTTTCTTTTGCTTTGTTCGGGACCTTTTAGATAAAGGTTTTGTTTGGATTTTAAAATTGTCAGGTTATCATAATTTTTTAAAATTTCTTTTATTTTCTTTAAATCGTTATCCAAAGAATATTCACTGATATATATGTCCTCGATCAATTGATTGATATATGTATTTTGTTTATTGATCAATAACTGTTTCAGGATATAGTTGTATCTTTCTTTGGGGGTTTGCGGTATTTGGTTTTGAGGCATCGTATCAAAATAATTAAAAGATGAGCTTAATCTGTAGCCTTGTTTTGTATTTGATTCGATAACGATTGAATTAAACTCAAAGTTTATTTTTTCTATGTCATATCTTATTGTTCTATCCGTAACACCTAAGATACTGGACAGCGCTTTACCGGTTATCCAGTTTTTATTATTAAGTAAAGTCAGAATTTGTTTATGTCTTTTTTGCATAATACTCCTACATTTCCTTTCTTTAGGAAAAACTTTAATTTTTTATCATTTATTATAGATTTTACAATATTTATGAGGGGTGAATATTCTGATGAGTTTTAGCATGCTTAGAAACAAAATAAATAACGGTTGGATAATCTCTATAATCCTTGTTTGTTTGTCCGGTTTGGTTCAGACATTTGTCCTGCAAACTTTTGTAAAGTCTGCCAATCTTCTTCCGTCAGGGTTTAGCGGCTTATCAATACTTATATATAGAATATTAGCATTATACCATATAAACTTTCCTATTTCTTTGGGTTTGGTATTATTTAATATTCCCTTGGCGATTTTATGTATAAAAAATATTTCCTTTAAATTTACCGTTATTTCGACAATACAGTTTATGACGACTTCACTTTTATTGTTGGTATGCGATTTTAAGCCGATTTTTGATGATGTATTTTTAAATTGTCTTATAGGAGGATCGGTATACGGCTTATCCATTTTAATTGCCCTTGGGGCAAACGGCTCTACGGGCGGAACCGATTTTATTGCCATGTATGTATCAAATAAAATCGGTAAATCCATCTGGTCTTATGTATTTTGTTTCAATGCCTTTATTTTAACTGTTTTCGGATTTGTTGCCGGGTTTGAAAAGGCGGGTTATTCCATAGTCTTTCAATTTATCAGCACTCAAACAATTGAGCGATTTTATCATCGTTTTGATCAGGTTACATTGCAAATTACTACATATAAACCGAATGAAGTTGCCCAAAAATACATTGAAAAATATAGACATGGGATGACCATTACAAAAAGCTATGGAGCATACAGCAAAAAGGAGTTATATTTATGTCACAGCGTTGTTTCAAGTTATGAAGTTAGTGATATGATAAAGCTGATCAAATATGTCGATAACAAAGCGATAATAAATGTGTTTAAAACCATGAATTTCTATGGCGGATTTTACAGAGAAAAAATATAGTTTAATACAGGAGGAAATACTATGTGGGCTGTAATCGGTACTTGGAGGATGTCTTTAGAGGCGATAAGTAATGTCGCAAGGAAATTAAAAAATAATGAAATAAAGGCGGGTGATGCGGTTGTGGAAAGCGTCAGTGAAATTGAAGATTTTCCATATTTTAAATCGGTAGGGTATGGGGGCTTGCCTAATGAAGAGATGGTTGTCGAGCTTGATGCCGGTTATATGGACGGTAAAGATTTTTCATTCGGGGCGATAATGGCAATTAAAGATTATAAAAATCCGATAAAGATTGCTTATGAATTGTCCAAAGAATATACAAATTGTGTTTTAGTTGGCGAGGGTGCTGAAAAATACGCTCAT
>JBHAFN010000187.1:0-2749 GCA_041856105.1 Bacillota bacterium | reverse complement strand
CGGGGAAGTCGGTTGGGTAAGTGCCAGCATTAAAAACATTCATGATGTTCATGTCGGCGATACAATTACTTTTAATCAAAACAGCGCTTTGGAACCTTTACCGGGTTATCGAAAGATGAATTCAATGGTTTATTGCGGTTTATATCCTACGGACAGCAATAAATATAACGAATTGAGAGATGCTTTGGAAAAATTGAGTTTAAACGATTCCGCATTGAATTTTGAGGCGGAAACATCTCAGGCATTGGGGTTCGGGTTTAGATGCGGTTTCTTAGGTTTATTACATATGGATGTGGTACAGGAAAGATTGGAAAGAGAATTTAATCTTTCTTTGATTGCGACCGCTCCGTCGGTTATTTATCATGCTTATTTAACAGACGGGAGAATGATTAAAGTCGATAATCCCGCCATGTTGCCTCCCGCTCAAAAAATACATCATATCGAAGAGCCTTATGTTAAAGCTTCAATTATGGTTCCTAATGAGTATGTAGGGTCGATTATGGAGCTTTGTCAGGCAAAAAGAGGTATTTATAAGGATATGCGTTATATCGACGATACCAGAAATCAATTGGAATATGAAATTCCTTTAGGAGAAGTGGTTTTTGATTTTTTTGATAAACTTAAATCCGGTTCCAAGGGTTATGCGTCTTTGGATTATGAATTGATCGGTTATCGGGAAGGTAAGCTTGTTAAAATGGATATTTTACTTAACGGGGAAACCATTGACGCTTTAAGTATCATCGTATTTAAGGATTTTGCTTATCGCTATGGCAATGCGATGACCGTCAAGCTAAAAGAATTAATTCCTCAACAACAGTTTGAAATTCCCGTTCAGGCGGCCGTAAACGGTAAGGTTATTGCCAGAACGAACATTAAATCGTTAAGAAAAAATGTTTTGGCAAAGTGTTATGGCGGGGATATTACCCGAAAGAAAAAATTGTTGGAAAAACAAAAGGAAGGAAAGAAGAGAATGAAGGCGGTAGGTTCGGTGGAAATACCTCAGGAGGCTTTCTTATCGGTGCTTTCCATGAATGATGATTCCAAATGATCAACGCTTTATATTTACATGTTCCTTTTTGTCGGACGATTTGCGGTTATTGTGATTTTTGTCATTTTGTTTATAGAAAAGATAAAGTTGATTTATGGTTGGAGGGTTTAAAGGAAGAACTTAACGATAAAGATATTAATAAGAATCTTAAAACCGTATATATAGGAGGCGGAACTCCTACTTCTTTGGATATCGAGCAATTGGAAAGATTGTTAATTTTATTAAAACCTTATACAAATTGTGTAGAGGAATATACGGTGGAAGTTAATCCTGAAACGATAACCGTCGATAAAATCAAACTTTTAAAAAAATATAAGGTTAATAGGGTCAGTATCGGAGTTCAATCAAGTGATGACAAGCTTTTAAAATTGATGAACAGGCATCATGATTTTAATTTGGTTAAACGGGTGATTGAAGATTTTAAAAAATTAGAAATAACCAATATTTCCGTTGATTTAATGTATGGTTTGCCTAAGCAAACTTTAGCTGTTTTAAAAACGACTTTAGAAGACTTTATCAGTTTGGATGTCCCGCATATTTCCATATATTCATTAACCGTTGAAGAAAACACTCCTTTTTATAAGCAGGGGTATAAGGCGGCGGATAATGAATTGGAAGCGGATATGTATGATTATATTATTGATTTTTTAAGTAAACACGGTTATGTTCAATATGAAATAAGCAGTTTTGCCAGAGATAATCTTGTTTCCAAGCATAATCTTGCCTATTGGCATTATGAGGATTTTTATGGAATATCCATGTCGGCAAGCGGTAAAGAAAATAATGTCAGGTATGACAATACGAGCGATTTTAAAAAGTATCTGAGTTATAATTATGTAGATAATTTCATTGTTTTAACTAAAAACGACATGATGTTTGAATATATTATGATGGGTTTAAGATTAAAAGAGGGAATTAATATTTTAAAATTTAATGAACTGTATGAAGAAGACTTTATGGTTAAGTATCAAAAGGTAATAAATAATTTATTGGAAAAAAAATTGATCGTATTGGATGACAATAATTTAAAATGCAGTGATTCGGGATTTAAAATTTTAAATACGGTATTGGAAGATTTTATGGAGTAGGGTGTTGTTATCATCTTTTAAGTATTATGCTTTAAATGCGTCAATTTAAGCATTTATACTTGTCTAACGTCTATTTAAATGTTATTATAAAAAAGCTTTTAAGCTAGGTATTTACGAATCCTCAACGATTTACTTGGATTAAAAGGACTGAATATTAGGAGGAAAAACATGTTAACAAAGGAACAAAAAAATGCAGTCATCAAGGAATACGCCAGATTTGAAGGAGATACAGGTTCTGTAGAAGTTCAAGTAGCCGTATTAACCGCTCAAATAAACAGACTTACCGAACATTTAAAAGTTCATAAAAAAGACTTTCATTCAAACAGAGGGTTAATGAAGATGGTAGGACGTCGTAAAAATTTCTTAAATTATTTAAGAGATACGGATGTAAACCGCTATCGTGAACTTGTAAAGAGATTAGGCTTGAGAAAATAGTGGATAAATTTATCCGCTTTTTTTGTTGTATAATGGTTATGTAAGATATATTTTTGAGGTGTTTAATGAGTTATATTACTTTTAAAAACGTAAAAAAAATTTATAAAATGGGCGAAGTGGAAATAGAGGCTTTAAGCGGTGTAAATTTTGAAATAGAAAAAGGGCAATTTGTTATTAT
>JBHAFN010000186.1:0-4483 GCA_041856105.1 Bacillota bacterium | reverse complement strand
TTTCTTCAGGATCCGCCTTCATATTTGTCCACACGTCATAATGTAAAGGAATAACAACCTTTGCATTACAAGCTTCAGCCATTCTGCAAATGTCTACCGAAGTCATTTTGTCCTGACATCCGACAGGGTTTTCTCCATAAGAACCGAACACCACATCAATATCATATTTTTTACCGATTTCAGCATAACAAATACTGTAGTGAGAATCTCCGGTATGATAGATATTTCCCGCAGGAGTTTCAAACAAATAATTGACCGCTTTTTCATCCATATTTGTCGGACAAATTCCTTCAATATCTTCATTCAATTCGGTAGTAACCAAGCATGTACGATCATAAGAATCCAATACGTGAATAACCGTATCGTTGATTTTAACGATATCGCCCGGCTTAACCACTTTACATCTTTCTTCAGGTACGCCCCATTTAATCCATTTTTTTACGCATTCCAACGGTCCGATAAACGGTACGTCATTTGCACAGTTTTTTAATACCGCCGCCGCAAAGAAAGGATCGATATGATCGTTGTGATAGTGAGTGGACAACACCGCATCGCATTTTGTAACCGCAAACGGATCATATACAATCGGTGCTCCTCTTAGATTAGGTTGAAGCGCTTTAACCCCCATCATATTTCTCATTTGATGATAAGGCAGCATTTCCGCAACCTTTTGAGTTCTCTTGCCGTTTCCGAACCAAAGGTCAACTGCAATGTTTGTATCGTTTTCCGTCTTTAACCAAAGACCGACACAGCCAAGCCACCACATGGCAACATTACCGGGTTGAACTTTTTCAGCATCGATTTCCTCATTCAACCAAGTTCCCCATTCAGGAAAGGCGCCAAGAATCCAAGATTCTCTTGTAATTTCATTTACTTTCGCCATAAGTACCTCCTTGTCTATATAATATTTAGTAATTTTGTTTTTAACAATACGGTTTTATGTTCGTTTATTCAATTATATGAATTATTTATCATTTTTTATTATTATACGTTCATATAATTGATGTTTTATTTGTTCATTAATCTGCTGTCAACTTTTACGTCAGGTACATTTTTTGCCATGTATTCCAAAATCTCTGAAAGCTGATGCGTTTTAAAGCTTAACCCCATGGAAGAATTATTTTTTTTCTTTACCAAAACCCTAAATCCGGTAAGCTCCACGGGTTCAACATATATTTCTGTAATTTCTTTCCATTTAGCTGTTTTAAATAGCGAATATATCCCGTCATGTGCAATTCCTTTTTTTGTAAAAGCAACAATCGCAAGAAGCAAATATATCAAAATATTTTTCATAATCAATAAATTATTTTTTATTTCTATCGGAAAAGCCAATATTGCAATCGTAGAGATTATAATCAATATCAGATTATTGTATCCTCTAAAAACTATTTTTTTATTGCGGATTATAGCTCTGATACCTAAATAAACACTTAATAAACTTAAGATAACAGTTATAATATAATCATTAAATTCCATAAATCGCCTACTTTAATCGTTAAAAATATATCTTATACAATTCTCTTTGGTTGCGCTCTTACACACTTCAATAAACCTGTCCACATCATCGTATGTATTATAAAAATATAAACTTGCTCGAAGGGTCGAGGATACATTTATATATTTATTCACCAAACGTGCACAATGTTGACCGCTTCTTAAGCATATCCCTTTGGAATTAAAATACTTTGCGGCATCCTGTGAAAAAATACCGTTAATATTAAAGGTAATAATGCCGGCATCACTATTAGAATTATAGATTGTCAAATGCTCTATTGCAGACATTTTCGTTACAGTATATTTATGCAGATTAAAAACATACTCTCGTATTTTATCAATCCCGATATTTCTTATATAGTTAACAGCAGCGCTTAACCCCAATATACTCTCAATAGGTAAAGTCCCGCTTTCAAATTTATATGGAGGATTCTTAAGGAAATATTGAAAATCCACTGTATAATCAACATTACTTCCTCCCCCAAATTTAATCGGTTCCATTTTATGTAACAAATCATACTTTCCATAAAGTATACCCGATCCGCTAGGTCCGCACATTTTATGACCGGAAAACGCCATAAAATCACAATTAATATCCTTAACATCCACAGGAATATGCCCTACACTTTGAGCACCGTCAATTAGTACGACCGCATTGACCAAATGAGCCAATCTGCATATTTCTTTAACGGGATTAACAAATCCTAAAACATTGGATATATGATTTATCGCAACCATCTTAACCCTGTCATCCAACATTTTCTTAAAACCGTCAATATCAAGCACTCCGTTTTTAATCGGGATACATTTTATTTGACAACCCGTGAGTTTGGCGACCTTAATCCACGGCAATAAATTTGATGCATGTTCTATCTCAGATATCAAAATAACGTCATCTTTTTTTAATAATTTAGTTGCATATCCGAATGCGACCAAATTTATTCCGTCGGTTGTATTTCCGGTAAAGATAATTTCTTCATCAAAAGCGTTAATAAAGTTTCCGATATTTTTTCTTGCTTCGATTACTTTTTCATCGACAGTATAACTCAAATCATATTCCCCACGGGCAAAATTAACCGAATATTTCTTATAATATTCAATTACGGCTTCAATCACGCAATTTGGCTTAAAGGTTGTAGAAGCATTATCAAAATATATCGGCGGACAATCCCCGGAAAACATGGGAAAATCTTTTCTTGCATCGCTAATCGTATTCATAGACAGCCTCCATAATACAGCAGGCAGGTTAAACTGCCTGCTGATTCATTTATAAAACAAGTACAGCTTCAAGGTTCATTAATTTGGCAAATTCGATCAAGTCCTTACTATGATCTCCATATACCCACGAATAATGATGTCCGAAGATTTCCTCATATTCATGGAATTTTCTTGCATCGGATACTTTAAACACAACCGCATGTTTACATTCCTGAGTTAAAAAATCATCACATCCGGTAATCACTCCGGTTGCAATCATAATTTTATCCATTTTAGGGCTTAAATTAATCATAGTAATTGTTTCACCGGCATCTTTAGAAAAATCATATCTCATGGTTGTTCCCCAATTACCTTTTGTAAAGCTCACATAATCTATCGGAAGAGGATCACCGTCATATCCCTTCATGTATTTAGTACAAACATCATGAAGTATTCTCATTGTATTATTTTCTAGATCTTTTACTCTAACCATACAATTACCCATATGCGGTGATTTGCGGGTTAAATTCATCAAAATCGCAAGATTGATAACAGAGCCTACATCAGCAGCACATGCGGCAGGTATGCCATCATCCTTCAGTAATGAATTGGTCAAGCAAAAGGTTAAATGTCTTCTATTCAATTCCATCGTTGCACACATTTCAAAACATGGAATTGTAAAGGCATTGCATTCAAACTGATCCAACAATTTATTAACCGCAACATAGAACCTTACATCATTAACAATATTACTTGCCGGCATGTGTATGCCGTTTGCATCATTAGCAAGCTGCTCGGCAATTTCCTGAGCTTTTTTATTTTCTTCATCACTTAACTGATCGAGCACCTTGAAAAATTCCAAGCCGTTGTAATTTAGAATTTCCGCACCGAATTTATCGGTAATGTCCTGCAACGAAATAAAAGAACTTACACAGCCGAATGATAAAACATTATTCCTTAAACCATACAGTATCTTTGTTTCTTTTAAAGCCTTTCTGGTTTTTAATAATCTGAACATTCTGTTTAAATCATCGAAGTTTAAAGCATTATACATTTCCTTAAACCCTAATGCCATCATATGGGCAGTCGCATCAATACCTCCCAATCTGGAATAGCTGCTGTTAGAAAGAGGACAGAATAACAAAGGCTTTTTACCTCTTTTAGCTAAAATCGTTGACACATATGATATCAGTCTTGTTCCGGAAATCAAATAACAATCTACATGGTCATTATTTTTCAGGGTTTCCTGAACGGCACTTTCCGGAACCGCAAAATCTTCATGCCATTCTATAAAGGTTGGCTCTAACAACTCAACATATCGATGATCAATATACTCGCTCATATCCTTTTTAAAATCTTCCAAAGTTGTCATTGCCAAATTATAGTCATATTCATAGCTCAACTCATGACCGATACCGTATCTGCACGGTCCCATAAATTCATATTTATGCATCAAACTGATAAAAACCGGCTGCACGACTAATTTTTTATTTACTAAACTTTTTGGGTTCATTATTTTCCTCCTTTGTCAATTGATAATATGTTCCGAAAAATTTTCTTTAACCGCTTCTACAAGTATTTTTTCCACCTGTTCCGCATCAATCAGATTTTTAGTTTCCACAATAATCGCATCACTTGGCGGAATCATACTTGCCCATTCCGGACTTGTAAGAACCAAATCGGTAGTCGGTAAATACGATAATGCCTCTCCAAATGAGCACGATTCAACTTCTGCATCAATATTATTTTTCTTACATATATTTTTAACCGAAATTTTTAATAATGTAGATGT
>JBHAFN010000185.1:0-2613 GCA_041856105.1 Bacillota bacterium | reverse complement strand
TGATAACTCTTTGAAAATCTTTAAAATCCACTTCGAATACTAAAAGATTATCCCCGTTGGGATGTTTTTCACATTTAGTAACGGTACCCACTCTAATATCAAGTTTTTTAAAATCTTCATAACTTACTTCCGGTTTAATATCCATAATCATACCTTCTTTCTATAATATTATTCTAAAGGTTTTTGATAGTAATTGCCAATAATTCTTTCACTGTGATTGACGGTAATAAACACTTTGGGATCCGCCTTCTTAATGGCATTGATTACTTCCGGCAACTGATTGGTATTAATGGTGGTGAAAAGCAATATTTTAGGTTTATGGCTGTGTTCTCCCTCCGCATTAATCTTGGTAATGCCATGACGACACGTCTTATAAAAAGCGGCGACCACTTCATCACTTTTCTCAGTAACAATAAATAAATTGGACAGTTTATATTCATCATGAATTACGTTGATTACCTGAATACACGAATATTGAAAAATTATGGAATATAAAGACTTCTCCCAACCGAAAGAAAATCCTGCCAAGATTAATATAATCACATTTAATCCCATGATATAATTCCACATCGGCATATTCTTTTTAATGGACATGTATATGGCAATAAAATCGGTCCCGCCGCTGGAAGCGTTATTTTTTAAGGCAATTCCGATGGCTATACCGTTGATAATCCCGCCGAATACGGCATTTAACAATTGATCGTCCGTAATCAAAAAAGGAGGAAGGATTAATGTAAATAAAGTGGTACAGCTAAACCAAATAATGGAAAATATGGCAAACTTTCTGCCCAATTTTGTAAAAACGAAGAAAGTAACCGACATATTCATCAGAAAAAAGATAACACTGAAAGAAATATTAATATTAAAATAATCAAATAGTATTCCGGAAAATAATCTGGATATTCCGGCAAAACCTGCCGGAAATATATTTGCCGAAACTACGAAAGAATTCATATTTACGGAATAAATCAGGGCGGAAATTATTACGAAAAAGATATTAATATAATCATTTTTTTTAAATTCAATCTGTTGTTTCATCCGCATCTCCCTTTAAATTAACCGCCTCAATTTGTTTAAAACGATTAATGATCTTTTCCATGGTAATAAACATATTGTTCATTTCCTTATACACTCTATCAAAATCTCTTCTTAAGTCAATAAATCTTTCGTTAAATCTGCCGAATTCTTTAGATAATTTATCAAATTCCTGTTGAATTTCCAAAGCTTTTTCATTTCTTTTTTGATCGAGATTAATCGCCTGCATTACTGTTATGTATGCCATTAAAGTAGTCGGAGATACCAAATATACCTTTGCCGCATATGAAGCTTGAATAATCTCGTCAAACTCACTGTAAATTTTGGAAAATACCGCTTCCGCCGGAATATACATGTAGGCGATACTCGCCGTTTCCCCTTTTATGATGTATTTGTTTTTTATATCGTTGATATGTTTTAATACATCCTTTTTAAAGCTGTTTTTTACTTCATGGATATTTACGTTATCTTCAAATAAGCGATTGTAATTTTCTAAGGGAAACTTGGAATCGATGGCAATATTACCTAAAGGCTCTTTACAAATCAACAGACAATCTACAATATAACCGTTAGATAACTTATGCTGTTTAAGATATAAATTATCGTTTGAGTCAAAAGCGATGTTTAAAATATTATATAAACTTACTTCCCCGAATATACCTCTGGTTTTTTTATCGGTTAACAGATTGTTAAATGAACTTATATTTAAAGACAAATCTTTTAAGTTGTTGGAAACCTCGCTCATTCTTTCCACCTGTTTTAATACATTGGCATACGACTCGCCGGTTTTATTAAATCCCGCCAACAAACCTTCATTGACTCCTCTTTCAATATTATTTAATCGATTGGCGGTATTTTCGTTTAAACGATTAATATCATCATTAATATTATTACTCATTAAAGATTGAAATCTGATTAAATCATGGGAAATTTGTTGTCTTAAATTATCCATTTCAGCATTTTGACTGTTTTCGCTTTTAAACAACAAATCTCTCATAAACATCTGTTGTTTAAGATTATTTTGATATATTAAAAAAAACATTATCAAGAATAATATAACAATAACCGCCAAGATTAATAAATATTCCATATTTTTTAAAACTCCTTAATCATTTCCTCAACGGAATAGCTGTTTGCTTTAATTAATTCCTTCATAAAAAGATCACATCTTTTAATTTGGTTTTTAATCGTACGATAACTGCAATCCACTTCTCTTTTTAAACCGTTGTCAAATAAAATCAATGTTTTATTATCGAATTCCTTAATCCAAACAATCCGATTATACTGAATATATTCACAAAACGAATTACTGATGGAAGTTGTCGGGATGAAAATCAAACCGTCATTAACCATAATACATGGTTTTTGAAAAGAATTGGTCAAATACTTAAACGCGTCCATTCTTCCTTTAAGGCTACAACCGCATTTATTACATAATCTTTCTAAAAGTACGGAAGGTTTCACCTTTATTTTACATTCTTTGCCGTCAGCCAATAAAAGCTTGCTGTAAGTTTTGTCTTGAGTAATTAATAAAATATCCACCATAAAAAAATACCCCGCAATAGAATTATAAACTAT
>JBHAFN010000184.1:0-10197 GCA_041856105.1 Bacillota bacterium | reverse complement strand
TGAAAAGACATTGCATACGGATCTGATTTTGGCTGGAATCACACAACTAATCACAGTTGTTCTTGCAGACAAAATCAAACATCATGAATACATACGAAGTCTGAAACCTCTTATCGCTTAGGCCTTAGCAACTTTATAAAGCCTATGGCTTATTAAAGTGCGCCTAAAATTTCAAAGTAGATAGTTTTTAATGAACGTTCGTGCATCCGAACGAAAGTTACCTTGTTTACAGTCATTATTGTGAATGAGCATCGCGAGTTTCGCAATTACCTAATTATAAATTTATAATACTGCCTCACATTTCTCATCTTATTGACCAGAGGTCAATAAGCATTCCTCGCTCAAAGAGCTCGGTCAATTCAAAGTTATCTTTTTCTTAAAAAATAGCATGAAAAAACATAGGAATAAGCAGAATTAAAATCGCACCTACTACACATATAGTAATCACTTTTTGAAAACTTCGTTTTTCCTGTTTATCCATATCATTGTACCATTTCATGGACAGACACCTCCACAACTTTCCATTTCAATCATACAGTAAGTTATTCTAAATTCTCCTGTATCCCAACAATATATTCGTCACTGTCAGTACCAATCACCACTATAAGATAGCCTGCCTTTTTCCAAAGTTCACCAAGTTGCCCGCAAAACTGCCCCACTTCTCCGAATTTTGGAAAAGCATTTTCATCTATGGGCAGCCCGGTTTTCTTTCCTCTGCTTAGATTCTTCATCATAAATACAAAGGTTTCTCCATCTCTTTTTATTCCAAAAACGCTGTGTTTTCAGGAATCTCAACATCTGACTGATAAGCTATAATATGTTCATAAGCAATTCTGTGCCAATCATCCGTAACACTTCCATCTGTATTCATGAAAAAGGTAGAATTCATGTATCTTTCTATGATATATTCACTGGTATTTTGGTCAAATCCATTCCCCATATTGAAATCAATTCCCTTCCCGTTATTCTTTGCCATAACCGCCTCAAAAATCGGCAGTGTCAATTCATTTAACGGAATTTTCATGTCGGGCTTGTCGAAGAATCCACCTTTTTCTTTTTGATAAATAAGCAAATTACTTAAAGTACCGTTACTCAGGCACTTTACTCTTTTAATATCCGAAAGCTTCACTTGATGCTTAGAACCGACAAGTGCTCCTTCCTTTAATCTGATTTCTTTTTCCTTTAGCGAAAATCCTATTTGTAAATCAAGCGTATCTAGATTATCTGGGAACACTTCTGTCAGCTTATTCTCGGCAAAAGCGATTAAAATTGATTTTGTTTCCCACATATTGTTAAATTTATAGCCCACATTTTCTACATCTGTGTCAATCTCTTCCATATTTTTTCCTTCATGATTCCGAAATATCACAGTGTAATGAGAATTTGAGTTTAAATAGCTAGGAACAATAATAGAGCCGACATCAGCAAACTTGATATTCAAAGACTTTTTCCCATTTTCAGACTCATAGCTGACACCTTCACTGCTAACATGCAGTTGATATTTCCCTTTTTTGTTGAAGTTAATTCCCTCGTTTCCAAAAATTCGTTTCATTTACTCCTCCTCTTGATTCTATTTTTCTCACATCTATATATCAAAACCCTAAGTGAATGATCGGTATCCTGTGAATCTTATCTGCAAAATACATATATATCTTTGTCTTAAGCTTTAGGTTTTTACAATTTTCAAGAACTTCCTTAAAGAAACCGCCAACACTGATAAGTTCTGTCTGTGTTTTGTTTGCAAATTCAGCTGGATGTTTTATGCCAAAGTACATCTGTGCGTCGGTATTACCTGTTTTCTTCACATATTTATTGGCAAGCTTAACCCCTTTGAATTTAGATTCAGCTTAGAGACATACTCACTGCTCAGTTCCTTACACTTGAAAACTGAAATTTATTCTTGTATCTCAATCAATCCTCCGTCTTAACTACTGCCCGCGCAACACTCGAAGCTGCCGCAAAGAGTACATAAACATTATAACTTATTATTTGTCTAATTATACAAGAAATACTCAAAGTTTAAGCTTAAGGTTTATACACAATTAAATGTTTTTAAAATAAAATATTCGATAATTAAACCTGTTTTATATCTTTCAAACGGTTTACTTTATGGTATTATTTTACTGACGGAGATTGACATGAAAAACAAACAAATAGAAACATTTTTAAAAAACAATAACATCGAATACGGCTACTTTGAACATGAGCCTTTATTAACCATGGAAGATTCTTATCTTTATACAACCCATATTCCCGGAGAACATTGTAAAAACCTGTTTTTGTGTGATAAGAAAAAAACTAATTACTATCATATCATTACCTTCGGGCAAAAAGAAATTGATTTAAAAACCTTACAGGAAACCATCGGATCTACAAGATTATCCTTTCCAAGTGCGGAAAGACTGGAAAGTATTTTACATCTTGAACCGGGTTGTGTAAATCCTTTAACCATGATATACACCGAAGATAACGTCCACTATTATTTTGATGAAGAATTATTAAACTGTGATTATTTAATCTTCTGCCCCGGCTCAACCGACGAATCGATTAATATGTCCGTAAAGGAGTTTAAAAAATTTATTCAGGCAGCCGAAAAAGAAGTAAAGTTTATTAAGATGTAAGCTTTACTTCTTTTATTTCATCAAATAATATTCTTAATTCATCAAGCAATCTTGCACAACCGCCTATGGCAAAGTTGCTGTTCATTGCCGTGTAAGTTATTCTTGCAAAGTCCTTATCTTCAGGTAAATATTTCATCGATTCATTTACTAACGTTATTATAACGGTATTTTTAAATGGTGAAAGTGCCATTATTTTCTTACCGAAAGAACTGTTTAATTCCATTTGTAAACCGATAAATAAGGTATTTCCCAACACTAAACACTCTATATCGGTTTCAACCAAACGACCCGTTTTACTAAAATCGAACGTTTTAGAAGGTTTTAAATTTTTAGTAGGAATATCAAACACTTTTTCTTCCAAAAATACCTTTCTACTGAAAACACTTAAACAATCGATATCAATAAATTCTCCACGATTGTTCAATCCCTTTTTTATTTTTTTTACAATTAAATCACCTTGTTTACTTATTAATTTAAACCCGTCTTCCTTAAGATCTTCTACAGTTAATTTATCATCCATAACTTTATACTCAAATGCTTGAAATAGAGGTCTTTGATCACCACATGATGCAGGTAAGAAGATCGCCAAAGATAAAGTTTTTTCAAGTTGATCAGATACATAACCGACCAAATCCGCAGAAACGCTTCTTCCGTTTATATCGTTTAAAGAATTTTGCATTACGGATGCTTGAATGTCATAACTATAAATAATTCCTACAATTTCGCTCTTATTTTTAATTTTAACAATTTGTAATTGATGATTGGAATACGCATCATCATTTCTGCCCAACCACCATCCCAAGCTTGTTTCAACATTTCTGTTAACATTAACATCAACATCAATTTGATTAAATTCCAATTGTGCTTCAAATACATTCGATAAAGAACCTTTAACACTTTCTGATACGGCTTTATATATCAGATTATTAAAATTCGCCGTGCTCTCTCTTAAATGCGGCGCAGAAAAAGTATGAGTAACACTTATCCAAATATTATCTTTATTAATCTTAAAATTCTGAAAAATCATTTCCTTGATGATTTCCACATATGGTTTGCTTATTGAAGTAATTTCAATGGAAACAAGTAAAAACTCAAGATTGTTTTTTATATATAAACTTCTTACATGTAAAAAATCATGAATTTTATTAAACTCCTTTATGGGCAAATTGTCTTCATTAAGTTTGATTACCGCTTTATTTAACCCTACATAAGTAACTTTATTCATTGTCCAATCCTAATAATCTTGCGCTTTGCATCATCTTACTTACGATTTTTTCGGCTTCTGATTTAGGTACGGGATTTCCGATAGTTTCAAAAGAAAGACCATATTCTTCCTTAGGCATAAAATAATGATGAAATCCATTGGTATAACAAGCTACGATACCCATTTTATTTCTTTCTAAACAAGCTTGTTTAAGCTCTTTGCCAAACTTAGATCCAAGCTCACCGGGAAAAGCATACAACTGTAATCCCCCTAAATCATACACATTAAATTCTAAGCTCAGATAAAAATAATCCGTATTTAAAATATCTTCACACTTTTTAATTAAACCTTTATTGATTAACGGGGAACCGCTGTTTAAAAATTCTTTTATCTCCTGATGAGTTTTAATCATATTGTTATATATGGTATGCGATAAAGATTGATATTTAATATCTCCCAACTTCAATAGTTTATTTCTGTCAATCTTCAATATTTCTCCACTTAATGCGGAAGAAACTCTTTCCAGCTCATTAAAATCATTACCTAATCTTTGATGACGATTACTGGAATCAGCCGCAGCTCCGACTATAACCAAAGGATAAACACCGCTTTTTTCTTTAATCTTTACACAAATTTGTCCGGCAAGCTCATTGGTAAGATAATTGTTTTCCGCACTTAACACTGTTGAGTGTACGGCAATATTCAATAATTGTCCGACTGTCTTTTTATCTTTATTGATAAAATCGATTAAGATCACCTCGTTGTCAGCTAATTGTCCGAAATGATTTCTGTTTCCATAATACCCTTCAATAATTTTACTTCCCCAATATGCTTCAGCGGTTTCTAATTTATTTTCACACTCTTGATATAATTCAATAACACTGTTAATTAAGAAATCATAATAATCCTGATCAAACACTCCGGAATGCCAATTCTTATGATAACTCATTAAAGAAGAGTGGTTATGAGTTGCGCAAAGTAAAATCAAATCTCTTACCATACCATACTTTTCAGACAACAAAGTTTTTAATTCATCCGCCATGGCATCTTCTATTTCCAATAAATCCATTGAAACGATATACATTTTCTTTTGATTTATCTCAATTAACATTCCGTTAATAAATATTTCGTCATGAATACCGTCGGCAGGATTATTTCTGATTGGACTTTTATATCCGATTAAATAAAATTCTTCGGTTGGAGTAATATTTTTTCTGCTTTGCCCAATTTTCATAAATCCACCCTCCTGTCATTATTTATTTTCTAAATTTTTTTCTTTTTCCAGTAATTGATTGTCATAAACCTTTGCGAAAGGATATAAAATGGCAATATTGGCAATAACCAACAATATTTGTAATATACCGATTTGCCAGTTACCTTGTAATATCCCCCATAACCCTCTAGGAATTTGTTGAGGAACCTGAACTCCGGTTAACGCCGGAACCAAACCGGTTGCCATTGATAAATACTGTACGCAAGCGTTAAATAAAGGGATGATAATCGCTACCGGTAAAAATAAAGTTACGTTTAATACGGTAGGAATTCCAAAGTTTACCGGTTCGGCAATATTAAATATAGCCGCAGGTAAGGCAATTCTGGAAACGGCTTTAAGCTGTTTGGCTTTGGCAAAAATCAAAAAGGTTAAAGTGATTGCCAAAGCAGGTCCTCCAAGAGCTGTCATAAATGCCGAACCTACATAATTGGTAATCGGTAATCCTGCCGAAATTTGTTCAAGTCTTTGAGCATCTAATCCCAACCAAACAGGCATCATAATTGCCCCGACAACATTAAACCCATGAATACCGAACCACCAGAAAATTTGAATTAAAATATATGAAATCAAGAACGCTCCGAATGAACCTCCCATTCCAAGTAAAGGTTGTTGTAATAAAGTATAAACCAATGAATGGGCATTGGTAAATGAAGTTAAGCTGAATAAAAACGATACCAACCCCATTATGGCAGTAATTATAATAACCGGTATTAAGCTGGAAAAGCTCTTTTCAACATATGGAGGAACTCCCTCAGGCATCTTTATAACCCATTTTTTATCTACGATAAATTTATATAATCTTGTAGTAATTATCGCAACCAAGATTGCCACAAAAAGACCTCTGCTGCCTAAATTGGTAAACTCATATGATAAAGCTCCTTCCGTATTGGTAATCGGAGTTAACACAAAGAAGGAAACCAAAGATATAACCCCTGCGGAAACTCCATCAAGTTTTTCGTTTTGAGCATAGCTGTAAGCTATGAAGAAAGTTGTATAAAGAGAAATTATCGCAAATGTAACATTATATGGAACCATCAGAATCCATTGAATATTAATGCTTTGAAGAAACTCTTTATAAGACGCAATCGGAAAGTTTGCCAAGAGGAAAAATAACGATCCGACAATGGTAAGCGGAGTAACTCTAGCAAGACCTGCCGATATTGCCATCAAATCCTTTTGACCGGATATTTTTTCCGCTAAAGGCTGTAAATACTTTTCTAATAATTGTGTAAGTTTATTCATTTAAAACTACCTCCCTCAATATTTAATCGGTACAATTTTTTTGCGTTTTCAAATAATATGTTGTTTATATCTTCTTTAGTAATATTTAAAACTTTGATAAAGTCCTCACCATCATTAAACCAATTAAGGTTAACCGGAAATGAAGAACCGTAAATCACCTTTAAAGACCCCAATTCTTTAATAAAAAACTCCAATGCTTCTTTTCCCCAAGGCTGCGCATGCGACATTTCAAGAAATATATTCTCTTTAAAATGTTTTTTAAATATAACGTTGTTGCTGTTGAACCTTCCGTTACCGCTATTTAAAGGAAACAAAGAGTTAAGATATGTTCCGATTCCTCCTCCCAACATGGAATGAATAAGAATTAAATCCGGACATTCTTCAAACAAATCACTGAATACCTCTCTGGATATTGCGGTTAATTGATCAATATTTCTACCAATACTTCTTCTTAAATTGTCATATTGATAAAGCGAGTTAAATTCTACCGGAACAGGAGTATGATGAACATATACAGGAAGCTTTAATTCATTTACTTTTTTTAAAAACGGTCGAAATTGTTTATCATCCAAATAATAATTTCCATAATGAGCGGATAACTGAATTCCGGGAAGTTTTAATTCGTTTTTAATTCTCAGAAGCTCTTGGAAAACATCGTCGTCATCATATGGCGGCACAACTCCAAGACCGCTTAATCTCCCCTTACTTTCCTTAATGTGTTTGGCAAGTTCATCATTAAACAGTTTACACATATCCAAAGTAAGCCATTCCTGACAACCCGGTAACTTCAGTATGCCCAAATCAATTTTGCATTCATCCATTTTTTTTAATTGGTTTTCTAATAAATAATCATTTTTATTGTAGTTAAGTCCGGGATAGCCAATCGGTTTTTCTATAATTATTTCATCATCAGATACAACTTCGGCAAAAATCCCATATTGTTTGGGAATTGATCTGATAAAATCATTTTGTATTTTTTTGTTTGTGAATACGGTCTGTGGCAGCCAATACATATTCGCATCAATAATCAATATCACATCCTCCTGTCCTAAGTAAGCGCTTATCTAACCATATTATCGTTTATGCCAATTTGACACGCAATTCAAATTAGGCTATATTTATGACGAAATGGAATTAATGAAAGGACATTAACTATGGATATCGAGTTATTGCAAAACTTTATCATTCTGGTAAAAACTAAAAACTTCAGTGTTGCGGCTGAAGAATGTTTTATTTCTCAATCAACTCTTTCCAAAAGAATAAAAAAACTGGAAAAAGAATTAGATATCGAATTATTTAAAAGAAATACTAAAAATGTGGAATTAACCCCATACGGAATTATTTTAAATGAATATGCCGATAAGATAATAAAGCTGGAAAAAGATTGTCTTAGTGAAATTAATGCTCTTCTTCCATCTAATCAAAACAAATTAACTATCGGTGCTATTCCCTCTTTAGCCAAATATCATCTAACCGATTTAATAAAAGAATTTATCAACCAAACAAAAATAAATTGCAGTATTATAACCTCACCGTCGGAAAAACTGGAAATTCTCCTTAAAGAAGAAAAATGTGATGCGGCATTTATCAGACATGTACAGGATCCTGAAAACATCTTTTATAAGAAAAATATTATTAGCGATACCTTAACGGCAATTTTACCTTTCAATCATCGTCTTGCCGATCGACAATTCATTAAAATTTCCGAATTAAAAGATGAAAACTTCGTTTTACTGCCGGAAGGTTCGAGACCTTACAACAATTGTATAAATTTATGTAAGAAGAACGGATTTAATCCTCATGTCGTTTTTACCGACGCAAGTATAACCAATATTTTGGATTTTGTCGGAAACGGGTTAGGGGTTTCCTTATTAATGAGCAAAAACATTCTCGATTCAACCAATAAAGATATTATTGCAATCCCTTTGATTCCGGCAGTAGAAGAATCCTTGGCATTATGTATGTTAAAAGACGAAAGAAAAAAACCTGCGATTAAAGCTCTGTTAAATTTTATCGATAAAAAATATCTTTAATAGTGATTGTTAAATTATAATATTCTTATGAAAAACACCTTATATCTCAAAATTTATAACATTGTAAAGCTAATCCCTTATGGAAGAGTAACCAGTTACGGACAAATCGCAAGACTCTTAGGTGACGTAAGACTTTCCAGAGTGGTCGGCTATGCCTTAAGTAAATGCGACGATCAAAACGTTCCGTGCCATCGAGTGATTAATTCCACGGGAAAATTGGCTTCATCCTTTGGAGAAATCGGCAACATAGAACAAAAGCTGATGTTAATGAAAGAAAAAATCACCTTTAAGGATGATTGTTACGTAAATATAGAAAAACATTTTTGGCCAAACGAAGAAGAATTGAACTTAATGTCATTTAAACGCATTTTTTAAGTTTTCAACTTCTTTTTTCACATGCTCACTTAATTCTTCACTTGGATAAAATAAAGATTGATAGCTGAATACGGAAACGCCTTTACTACCTAAATTAATTGCGTCCATATATTGTCTTGCCAGCATATCAGAATTTTCAACCCACTCATTGGATGCCTCTTTGGCATATTGATCTTCAACCCCTATTTTATAACCTGCCAAACCGATAATCATCTTTACATCGCTGCCTTCCACCGTAGCCATCCATTCTTCCAAGGTTTTTAAAAACGGTTTGGTCGGATGACCGTATCCCCAATATATTTGCGGAATTAAATAATCTACAATCCCGGTATCAATCCACATATTGAAATCGCCGTAAATGGTATTGATGGAATAATCCATATTCCCCGCCGGACTGATTCCGAAGATAAGATTATTTTTTTTAACTTCCTTATTTATCAATGAGACTAAATTATTTACATTGTTTTTTCTGAATTCTGCCAAATCACAACCGCTACACAACATTTCACTATCAAAATCCTCAGTAGCTTTTTCAGGATAAAAATAATCATCCATATGAATACCGTCTACTTCATAATTATCAATTATCTCTTTAACAACACTGACTACCAAATCGTTAGCTTCCTCATAGGCAGGATTTAAATAATAACGATTTTCCACCAACCTGATATAAGGTTTACCTTCATTAATCCATTGTTTAATAACAAAACCGTCATCTAACGAATTAACTTCCTCAACGCTAACGGAACGCATGGGATTGATCCATGCTTCAACTCTGATTTGTTTTTTATGCGCTTCCTCGATAAAAATCTTTAAAGGATCATATTCTATACCGGGCAAGATGGCGGTTTTAGGATAGATACTTGAATTATAGAACGCATCCGTAAAAGATACCGCATGAACATAAATGGTATTAATTCCCAACTCACTACAATTATTAACAATATCCTTTACTTTGTTTATAAAAGCTTCCTCATTAAGACCTTGCATGTTATCTCGATAATCAACATAACTGAACCATATACCTTTAATTACAATATCATTAAAAGAAGCTATTTCAACCTCTTCCTTTTTGTTGGTCAAACAACCCGTCAATATAAATATTACCGTTAAAAAAGCTATGAATTTTCTCATAGCTTTATTATACATTTATTGCTGATAAAAGTAATTATTATCCGATCTTTTAATAACTATTTAGTCAGAGCACCGACAATCTTATGCGGTAAATATAATTCCTCCAAATACGCAACATCTTCATCAGTCAATTCAATATCGACCGCTTTAACCGCATCATCTAAATATTTAAGCTTTGTAATCCCTATAACAGGTGATGCCACCCCTTTTTTATATTGCCAAGCTAAAGCGATTTGCGTCATGGTCGCATTGTATTTATCCGCAACCTCTTTTACCCGTTTTACAATCTCAAAATCTTGGTCTTGAGTACTGTCG
>JBHAFN010000183.1:0-3461 GCA_041856105.1 Bacillota bacterium | reverse complement strand
TTGATTTTATCATTTAATTGCATTGCGTTATTTTGGATATTGGTCATTTCTTTCTTCTTTGAATATAAGAGTTTAACAAAAGATATTGTCTTTAAAAATGTATAAATTAATGTAATAATAGTAAGAGAAACGGAGAAATAAAGAAAGTAATAGTTATACGGACTTAAATTCATTTTAATCACCTGTAGTTATTATACATTAAATCGAGGTTATATGAAAATAGTTGTTGTGTCGGATAATCATGGAAAAAATTGTTTAAAACAAATTATCAATAAATATAATGATGTTGATTATTTTGTTCATTGCGGTGATAGCGAACAATATCCGGATGAATTGACTGATTATATAAGCGTCAAGGGGAATAACGATTATTATGAATTTGATGATTATCGTATTTTAAATTTAGAAAATCATCGTATCTTAATTATTCACGGTCATCATTACGTCTATGGTTTTAATCGTCGTTTATTGGTGGAAAAGGCCAAGAATTTAAATTGTGATGTGGTTTTTTTCGGTCATACGCATATGTTTGAAAATAATATAGTCGATAACGTTCAATTAATTAATCCGGGCAGCTTAAAATATAATCGGGATTCAACCAAACCGAGTTATGCTGAAGTTGAAATCAAAGATACTCATATAAAAGTTAAAAAAATTACTTGTGATTTTTAAAAGGAGCCATATGAAAAGATTAACCATCAAAGATATTGCGACCCTTGCCAATGTTTCCAAAACAACCGTTTCCTTTTATATAAACGGTAATTATGAAAAAATGTCTTTAAGTACCAAAAATAAAATTAAACAAATCATTGAGGAAACCGGCTTTCGTCCAAGTAGTATCGCAAGGAGTTTAAACAATAAAAAATCAAAATTAATCGGGGTAATTATCGGTAATATTACCAATTCCTTGTCCAATCAAATCGTAAAAGGAATAGACGACTGTGCCAGAAAAAACAATTATCAATTAATTGTCGGTAACAGTAATTTTAATAAAACTGCCGAAGAACAATATTTGAGAAGTTTAAGCGGTATGGGAGTGGACGGTTTTATCATTCAACCTACTTCTTATTATGATGAAATTGTATCCAAGATTAACTTTAAGGAAGATGTGGTTTTTATCGATTCTTTAAAAAACGATTACAGAGGAATGTGGATTAAAACGAATAATTATGAAGCGATGTTGGACGCTTTGGAAATATTAATGACTTTCAACTATGAAAAATATATTTTTATAAGTGAAGATCCCGATATTTTAACTACCCGTATGGAGAGATACAGAGGTTTTATCGATATATTGAAGTTAAATAATAAGAGTTATGAAGTGGTGATTGTAAAGGATAATTACTTGTCCACATTAAAAGAAACATTTGATAAGTTAATAGATCCTCATAAAAAGACTTTAATCTTCGCCGGGACAAATTTATTGTTGAGCGATGTTTATCAGGCGTTAAAAGATTATATGTACTTGATTCCCGATAAATTGGGCTTAATCGGGTTTGACAGCTTGGAATGGACCGATTTGGTAACCCCCAAGGTTTCAACCATCGTCCAGCCTGCCTATGAAGAGGGTTATCGTGCCTGTGAAATGTTGATTGACAAAATTGAAGGAATTAATCAAGAACATCCCAATCAAATCTTTAAATGTGAAATTAAGCTTAAAGACAGCACAAAATAAGCGGTATATCTTGCCAAAAGCGGATATTTAGAGTATATTAGTGGTGTAGATTAAAGGAGTGCTGAAGGCACTCCTTGCTTTATGATAAGGAGTATAGATGGAATCAATTGAAAAAATTAAACAATTAATTCAACCGGTTTTAGAACAAAATGAAATTGAGCTTTACGAGGCGAAATGGCTCAATGAAAAAAAGAGTAAAATCCTTCAGATAGCCATTATGAAAAAAAACGGTTCAATGGATTTGGACACTTGCGCCTTGATGAGTGAAAAAATTTCGGAAATTTTGGATGATGTAATTACTATGCAGTATTTGCTGGAAGTTTGCAGTCCGGGGGCGGAAAGAGAAATTAAAGATTTAAATGAGTTGGCTAATTTAATTGATAAACATGTATTTGTCAGACTTAATCACTCCGTTAACAAAAAAAATGAGTTTACGGGAGATATTGTCAGGGCGGATGAGGTAATTACCTTATCTTATCGTGATAAAGCGGTTTTAAAAAAAATCGATTTTAAAAAAGAAGAAATAGAATTCATCCGATTAGCGGTAAAAATTTAACATGGAGGAAAATGATGAATTACAAAGATTTACTGAATGCTTTAGTACAAATTGAAGATGATCGTAAAATTTCAAAGGAAGTTATTATGGGGGCTTTAAAGGAAGCGCTTATAAAAGCTTATCGTAAGAATGTTGAAATACCTGATATTTCCTTAAGAGTCGATATTAATGAAGATAACGGTCATATTACCATGTATCAACAATATACGGTAGTTAATGAAGTTGAAGATGACGAGCTGGAAATTGCTTTAAACGATGCCAAAGAAATCAGAGAGAATATTGAACTTGGTGATTATATCGAAAGACAAGTTTCTTTAAGTAATCTAAGCAGAGCTTCCGCAACTTTGGCAAGAAACGTTATGAAACAAAAAATCAGAGAGGCGGAAAAATTAGCCGTATATGACGAATATGCGGATTTGCTTGATGAAATGGTTTTGGGAATTATCGAATCCGTGGAAGAAAAGTTTGTTTTAGTGAATTTAGGCAGAACGATAGCCATGATGCCCAGTTCCGCCAGAATTCCCAATGAAAGATATGTGGAAGGTCAAAAGATAAGGGTAATCATTACGGAAGTAAAGAAAGAAACTAAGGGTTCACAGGTGGTTGTTTCCAGAACGGATGCCAAACTTGTAAAAAGATTGTTTGAAAAAGAAGTTCCGGAAATATTCCAAGGTATCGTGGAAATTAAGGCTATCGCCAGAGAAGCGGGAGAAAGAACTAAAATGGCGGTATATTCTCATAATCCCGACGTTGATGCGATCGGTGCCTGTATCGGTCCTAAAGGAACTCGTGTTCAGGAAATTATCGAAGAGCTTAGAGGTGAAAAAATCGATATTTTCGAATGGAGTGAAAATGTAAACGATCTTGTAAAGAACGCTTTGGCTCCGGCTGAAGTTGTGGCGGTAATTCCTTCTGAAAATAACAAAGGCTTAATCGTGGTGGTGAATCGCGATCAATTATCTTTGGCAATCGGTAAAAAGGGTAAAAACGCACGTTTGGCAGTTAAACTTACCGAAAAGAAAATCGACATTAAAACCAAAGAAGAGCTTGAAGAACAGGGAATCGATTATTTAACGTTACAGGCTGAATATTTAAAGAGCTTGGAAGATGAAAAAGCGCTTAATGAAGTTATTGAAGAAGAAATCGTTGAAGGGGCGGCAGATGAAATTGCAGAAGCGGTAGATGAAGTTGAAGAAACTGTTGATGAAGCGGCAGAAATCGAAGAGCTTG
>JBHAFN010000182.1:0-3973 GCA_041856105.1 Bacillota bacterium | reverse complement strand
TTTCAAGATCCGATGGCTTGTTTAAATCCCAGAAAAAAAGTTAAGGAGATAATTGCCCAAGGTTTGGAAATTCAGGGAGTTTGTAAAAATCAAGCGGAAATCGATGATCGGGTTAATAAAATTCTTGAAAAAGTAGGATTATCTAAAGAACATGCGACAAGATATCCTCATCAGTTTTCCGGCGGGCAAAGACAAAGAATAGGGATTGCCAGAGCTTTAATTATGAATCCCAAACTGGTAATAGCCGACGAAGCCATTTCGGCTTTGGATGTGTCTATTCAGGCTCAGGTAGTTAATTTAATGAAAGATATACAGGAGGAGTTAAAAACCACCTATTTATTTATTGCCCACGATTTATCTATGGTTAAATATATCAGCGATCGTATCGGGGTAATGCATTTAGGGCATATCGTGGAAACCGGTACTACCGATGAAATATTTTCCAATCCGATTCATCCTTATACCAAATCTTTATTGTCGGCAATTCCTCATCCCAATCCGATTGTGGAAAAACAAAGAATTGCTTTGGTTTATGATAAAGATAAGGAAGGGGTAGATTATACTAAGGGTAAGGTTCATCAAATTACCGATACCCATTCGGTTTTGGCTACCGATGAAGAATATGAAAAATGGAAATCAATAACCGGTTATTAGATTTCCATCAAAGTCTAAAGTATACATATTTTTATCCAGGGGGTTTAGAATTAAATAAACTCCTTTTTCTATACCGTTTTCGTATAATTCGTCAAAGGAAGAATTATAAGTTATATTCTCATCGGTAACATTATGAAAAGGATCTTTAGCGGTATTTAAGACATAATCATGATCTTTAAAATCGTTATATAGCATTAAAGATGAAACGGCTTTCGGTTTTTTAAGCAATTCTTCATATTTTTCCACCAATTTGAATTTAAGTTTGAAATTCGGTTTAAGCAGTCTTAAAACGGTGCTTACCTGTTTACAGTTTTTGGTTAATTCTTTTATGGCAATTTCTTTGTTAAATAAGTCTTTAAATAAATTGTGGTACATTACGGCAATTTCTCTTGCTTCTTTATTACTTACATATAACCATTCATCGGTTTTAAATTTCAGGTTTTTCTTTTTTAAGACATATTGATCATAGAAAGCTTCAATCCTAAAGTGAATTATCAATTCCGATTCGTCAGTCAAGTTGCCGTATTTACTTCTGTTATAGACGATAGGATGAACTGACGAGTCTAAGGCATAATGACATAAGTAGCCGTAGAAATAGCTTAATAAATTATAACTTTTTACTTTTTTAATGTAATTAAACATATAATTGATTACTTCAAAAACTTGATGGTTGTGCATATAGCTTCCTATATCCCTTATTTCACTTTTTGCTCCGAAATTATAAAAGAAAAATAAATCGGGACCTTGTGCCCCCAAACAAAACATTTCTTGATTGGTAATGGCTGTTTTTCTTCCTTCCGGAAGGCGGTTATATATATCCAATGCGGATAAAACATGAGTAGTAGCTGCCGGCATATTTGACTTCCTCTTTTCTTTTTAGCTATATTATCACAATAATAATATATTTTGTATTAATTTGTATTTGAATCGTGTTAAAATAATGCAATAGGAGAGAATATGAAAGAAAAATTAACTAAACTGGAATTATCGTGGATTTTATATGATGTGGGAAATTCTGCCTTTGTTTTAATGGTTTCGGCAGTTATTCCTATCGTATTTAAAAATTTAGCCGGCAATGCGGGAGTAAGTACATCCGATTCTACCGCCTTTTGGAGTTATAGTTTATCTTTTTCCACTTTATTGGTTGCTTTATTCGGAACTACACTGGGCAAGATGGCGGATGGAAAAGATAAAAAGAAGAAATTTTTTATCGCTTTTTTAATGTTGGGAGTGATAGGTTGTTCTTTATTGGGATTGATCAATTCATGGCAAATGTTTTTATTGA
Organism: Bacillota bacterium; assembly: GCA_041856105.1. Taxonomy (GTDB): domain Bacteria; phylum Bacillota_I; class Bacilli_A; order Erysipelotrichales; family Erysipelotrichaceae; genus UBA9076. Next base: position 2,034 of record JBHAFN010000182.1, on the reverse strand, counting down.
TATTTATTGTTGCCAGAGTAGGCTATTCCGGAAGTCTTATATTTTATGACTCCATGCTTACGGATGTTACCGTTGATGAAAAAAGTGATGCGGTTTCTTCTCACGGTTATGCTTGGGGATATATCGGCAGTTGTGTTCCTTTTATCGTCAGTATCTTATTGTTGATGAATTATACAAAAATAGGTATTTCTTATTCGATGACGTCGTTTTTGGTGTTTTTTTTAATTGCTTTATGGTGGATATCGGCTTCCGTTCCGTTAATAAAAAATTATAAACAGATTTATTATTCCGATGATGTCAAACATACCGGTTTAATCTCGGTTTTTAAAGGGATAAGTAATACGATTAAAAAGATTAAAAATAATAAACCGTTATGGTTATTTATGTTGGCTTATTTCTTTTATATTGATGCCGTATATACGATTATCGAATTGGCCACAACCTACGGTAAGGATGTGGGAATAAGTGATGACAATTTGTTGTTTGCCTTACTTCTTACCCAGATTGTAGCTTTTCCGTTTGCACTATTGTTCGGTAAACTTTCTAAAAAAATAAAAACCAGAAGATTATTGGAAATTTGTGTTATCGGATATCTTGCCATTGTAATATTTTCATTACAATTGGATAAGGCGTGGGAATTTTGGTTTCTGGCAGTTTGCGTAGCCATTTTCCAAGGGGCCATTCAATCTTTATCCAGAAGTTATTTTTCAAGATTGGTGCCTAAAAACAATTCCAACGAGTTTTTCGGAGTATTTGATATATTCGGTAAAGGTGCCGCTTTTACCGGAACGTTGTTAATCGGGGTAATTACTCAGATTACGGGTACTATGCAATTAGGGCTTGCCACATTGAGCATTTTATTAATTGTCGGCTTATATTTGTTATATAAAGTTCCTGCAAACCCGGCTGATTTATAAAATAAAACCATGATTATTCAGATGAACTGAATAATATCATGGTTTTTAATTTAACAAATTGATATGCCTGATTGGTTACTTCGAAGGTTGCGCAGTATTTATCTGCCATGGATAAGATATTGCCTTCTTTAGTTAACGGAATATTTTTGGACATCGGCCACATATGGTTAAGGATACAATCTTCCATTATCTTATTTATCTTAAAATATTTTTTGGCATTTTTTAAAGCGACTTTAGGATGATTGTAGGCGTGTTCACTAGGAGTTTCGTTTTTGTCTTGCCAATTGTATAAAAAGAAATCATGTAACATCGCTCCTCTTGTGGCGCTGATATAATCCAATCCTAATTTCTTAGTCCACAAATAAGTATAATAGGCTACATTTAAGCTGTGTTGTAATCTGGAAACGTTTAAATGTTGATTATAGTAATCTAATTTTTGGTATTCTTCATTTTGTAAAATATCTTCAATGATTAATGTGAACTCATTTATTTTATTAGCGTTAAAGGTTTCTTTTAATTTGGATCTTAGAATATGCTTCATGACAAAACCTCCCTGAAAGTTACTAGTATATTTAACAACTAAATTATTAAAAAATCAACCGAAAATCTGTAAGTGATAATTTTTTTTATTATCATTCGCCAAATTCGGTTGATTTTTTTAAGGCATTAAATTTTTAATTGTTTCAGCCAAGCCTTTTACCTTATCACAAGGAGTACTGCATATGGCAATGCGGATTCCTTTATTTACGCATACCGTGTATATATGATTATCCATTAAAATTTGATGTAATTTATTACGATAATTATTATCCTCGGTTTTAACGGTAATGAAAAAACCTTCTTTATACGGATATAATTTTAATCCGCACTGTCTTGCTTCATTAATAAATATGTCCGCTCTTTCTTTTAAGCAATTTATATGAGTTTGTTTTTCTGTCATATAGTTGTTTAGATTATCTCTTGTAACCCAAACGAAGTTTTCCATTGCCGCATTAGGAATATTGCTCCATGTGGCTCTGGCTCCCTTTTCAAATACAATTTTAACTTCTTCTACGGCTTGTTTATCCTTGCATAAAGCAACTGCCGCCCCGCATCTTAATCCGTATGATGTTAATGA
>JBHAFN010000181.1:0-2680 GCA_041856105.1 Bacillota bacterium | reverse complement strand
TTATACGGTTTTAATTCATCTAATTTATTTTGACTTTGATGAAACTCGGAAGGCTCTAATGATTTAAAATATTCTGCCATTTCCTCATCGCCTTTTTCCAAAGCTATGCTATATGGACGCATTCCGTCTTTTTCGGCAATCGTAACATCCGCTCCGTGCTTCACTAAAAATTTACACATTTCCAAATCAACATATCTTGCCGCTACACACAACGGAGTCGGTTGATTGGAATATACCATATCGGACTTATTGTAATTAATATCTGCTCGGTGTTCAATTAGAAATTCCAGAGTTTTATAATTACGGTCAGAAACCGCGTGACGCAAGAGCTGTCCGCCGTATTTAGCTGCGGTATGCCCAAGTTCTTGTATAATCGAAAGATTGTCAAAGCGTTTGCCATAGTACGCTTCTAAAAATGCTTCCGAACCTACGTTGTTCGTTACATCTATCTTTGCACCATGGGAAACGAGAAACCTTATTACCTCTTCATTACAATATCTCACTGCGAGAAGAAAACTTGGATGTTCCTTTGCATTAAGGCTTGCTCCTTTTTCCGTCAGCCATTTTATAGCTTGAAACTTTTCCATTATCAATGCAAAATCCAAAGGAGAGAGATCGGTGTATTTGCCTACTCTGATTTCTTTATTAAGCTTCCATCCCTTTAATAGATATTCTTCCAATGCAGAAATGTTTTCATTTAGTACATCATTTAAAATTTGCGGTATAGATTCAAATCTTCCGATATTTCCGATTGTTATCATAATTAAATCCTTGCTTATCTATTTCCCGAAGCGTATTCGCCCGTATTAATGTCTATGACTTCTCTTATCGGCTGTATGAGAGAATTTTCATATTGAACCTTCCATTTTATATCTGAATTCATATTGCCATCCGTAAGACCCGCTATTGTATTTCCGTCTTCTATCGGATTATCATTATCATAAATGTAGGATAAAACATTATATGCATGGTTTACCACGTCATTCGGGTTCAAGCCATGAAAATGATATTGAACATCAGGTAGAAACAAGGTGCTCATACCGAGTGAATCGACCAGCATATCGTTTGTCCCTTGAATATTAAAAAAACGGATGTTGACTGCATAATGGAGGAAGCGCATTTCTTTGGGCAATGTGCAGTTTAGAATATCTTCTCTCGTCAGCATTTTTTTAGATGTTTCGAAAACTACTGCCTTGCAAGACGGATATATGTTTAATAATGCTTCAACATAATTTACCAGCATCTCCGCTCTTTCTTTATAATCTAAACCGGCTGCCAACATATCCGTTGCCATTACTTGATATTTACAAGTTTCCAGAATTTCGCCGCCGTTCGGGCAATTCCATAATTGTGTTGCTGAAACATCATCCATAATCGGTTTTTCAATCTCAGAACAGTTCATAATAATGAGCTGCGGAGGTACATTTAGTTTTTCCTTTTCATAGTGCACGGAATATTTTTTGGGAACAAAACCCGCCATATTACCGTCATAACAAAAGCAATCCGTTTCGCCTAAATGTTCACACATAATTTTATGTATATGCTCTTTTTCGGGCATTTCACATTTTTCTTCCATAAGTAGATGAATCATAAAAACCATACCCGGACGGTCGGCAGTTTGACTAATATCCTGTTTTAGAATCTTGTCATCTCCATTTGATTTTTTTTCTTTCATAGTATTACCTCTTCTTTAATCTGAAATTGATTCATATATTTTTTTCCCTCGATACATTAAATTTATAAGTATCGTCTTCATTATCACATTTTGTTAAATTATTATTTATGTTGTTAATTCTCCAATATACTGCATTATCATCTCTTCCGTTATTTCTTTTCTTCGATAAAATCAATTACATCCGACCAACCTTCATCTTTTGCATTATAAGCCCAGCGTTTATCCGTCAAGGATTCAAGGTCATCAATGCTTTTATGTAAAGCCTCGGACATTTCTTTTCTCTTATCTGCGGGAATCGAATTTAAATATGTATCGCTTATTTTGAATCTGACATTTTGAAGAAAATTGACCGTATCTACATAGGTACCCGAATCTTCAAAAACCGTACTTTCAGGGAAACATTTTATTACGGTTTCAAAGGCCGTTTTCATATCGGGTAATTTTAATGCTGCCAATGTGTCGGGAACATAACGGATAAGCTGCGGATAGTTACAGATAAATTCCCACCAACCGTCACCCTTCCAATTTCCTATGATGTTAACGGCAATATGAAAAAGAAATAAATCCTCATCGGTTTGATTTTTAATTTCTTCTATTTCTCCGATTTCCCATAGTTTATCCGACACTTCCGCAAAGAAGCTTTCATTAAAATTTTTTTGATTTTTAATCAATTCTTTCAGTGTAAGCATTTTATTCTCCTTAAATTATTGCATTTTCCCAATTGTTTTTAACCATAATTTTGCATTATCACATTCGCTGTTAATTATCCCGGTTCGATTATCGGTAAAAGCCTCCCACTGCCAGCATTCACCGCCGACGCAGCCGAGTTTTGTCCACTCGTCCAACAGCGCTATAAATGAATGAGCCATTACATATCCATGCATCTCATCTCCGTCATGGCTTAAATAAACAATATTTCCATAGCTCTCTTTTTCCAGGTCAATTGCGACAAAATCGCCGTTACCGATTTCATAAAAGCTGAGTTTATTATGATAAATTCTATCA
>JBHAFN010000180.1:0-5647 GCA_041856105.1 Bacillota bacterium | reverse complement strand
CATCGTTTGTTTCATCATAATTCCAGGAAGTATCGTCAAAAACCAAAACGGACATATCTTCCGGATTACTGATAGTGCCGCTATTTGAAGATGAGGCAGGTGTTGAGGTTGTAGTCGATGTATTTGTACTTGTTGATCATCCCGCAATAACCAAAATGCTTGCGAAAAATGATTTTAAATATTTTATATCCATAATGACCTCCCAAAATCATTATAAAATACTTTTTTATTTCTTATGTGAAGTTTTGATTTTAGAAATTTTTCTCTTGGTTTGCTTAAAACAGCTGCCGTAAAACTTGTAATAAAATCGTTTTAAAGCTGTATAATAATATATAATAAATACAGAGGTGTCGAAATGAATAAAATATATGATAATTTTTTAAATTTAGAACTTACAACGACCATCAAGGAAGAAAAGGATGGCTATTACGCTTTTGAAAACACGATCTTTTATGGAGAAAAAGGCGGTGCCTTGGGAGATATCGGTACAATAAACGATCTTGCGATAGTTGATTTGAAATGGGAAGACGATACTCTATACCATAAAGTAGACGGTATATTATCTGATCCGATAAAATTAAAAGTCGATGCGGATACAAGATATATTAACACCGCCGTGCAAACAGCCTTACACATCATGGACGGATATTATGCAAAGCTGGGTTTAAAGATTGTTGCTATCGGGGTACACCAAAACAATCAATGGTATGAGGTGGATTCTAAAAACCTTCCCGACAATCATTTAGATGAAGTCCAAAAATTTATGAACCAAGTCATTCGAGATAATATCGCAACTGAAATTGAATACGTCAGCGGAAAAGATTACCCTAATTTAAACTATCAAAAATTTGATGAAGTAAGGATTATAAAATTTAAGGATTTAGATGAACAGCCTTGCGGTACTTTACATCTGCATAACACTTCCCAAATACAAAGTTTCGTAGTATTGGATAGTGAAAAAACCTCTCGAGGAACCCGAATATTTATTACTTGCAATTTGGTAACCGATTATCGTTTAAAGGAATATTATGAGACAATTAAAACCGTATCCAAACAACTGAGCGTCGGTAAGCATGAAATCATTGATGCTTTAGATAACGTTATATCTTTAAATAAAACCTTAAAGAAAGAACTGGACAATATAAAAAAAGAGTTGTTACAGTATAAAGTTGCCGATATTTTAAAAACAGAAGATAAAATCATTAACTTCGATACAAACGATTCCAACGAATTAAGGAGCATATCGCAAGCATTGTTAAATAGCTTAAAGGAAACAAAAGCCCTAATTTCCGTTATAGATAACGAAACTTATATGGCTATAATCTCTCCGGCTGAAAAAGCGAGAGAACTGTTGGAATCAATTAAACAAGATATAAATGTTATAGGAGGAGGTTCAACCAAAATCGTAAGCGGAAAGGTAAATATTTCTAAAGAGGAGCTTGTTTCCGTATTAGATAAGTATATTAACTAGCACATCCTTCACCTATGACAGATTCTTAAATACAAGCTGATATTAATAATTTCACCAATCATTTTTATTCAGTTATTTAAGCATCTTAAAACCGATCGTTATCATAAAAAATTCACTTTACAAAAAAAGTCGAAACCAATACATATGTTTCCAAAATTAAAGACATATTTGTTGTTCGACTTTTAAAGTTGTTTTTTTAAATCCTAAAGCGGTATATCTTCTTTTGCAATCGTTTCTTCAGAATCGTTTTTAATCGACTTTTCTTCCGTTTTATTTTCCATCAGCTTGGATCCGATAGCCCCTAATAACAAAGACTTAACGTCAAGACCCATGGAATCATTTAAACCGTCGGTAATTTGAGTTAAAGATTTGGTGATATCGCCTACAAGCTTACTGCCGTTACCATCTCCATACATTGTAATCTTGTCCACTTTTGTAAGAGGTTCGGCAATATTTTTGGCAATTTGCGGCATTGCGTTGAAGTACATTTCAAGAATCGCTCCTTCTCCATATTTCTTCATGGCTTCGGCCTTTTTGTCAATAGCTTCCGCCTCAGCCAAACCTTTAGCTTTGATGGCTTCCGCTTCAGCGATTCCGACCGCTTTTTTAGCCTCCGCTTCGGCTTGGGCTTTTAATTTAATCGCATTTGCTTCCTGTTCGGCTTTAATTCTTATTGCTTCGGCTTGTCTTGTTTCTTCAAACAATTTTGCTTCGGCTTCTTTTTGTCTTTGATATAATGCAACATCGGCTTTTTGTTTCTGCTCGGCATCAAGTTTAGCTTTTTGAATTTCAATTTGTTTTTGTTCACGAATTAAATTTGCTTCGGCAATCTTAGTTTCTTTGTCTTTTCTTCTTTCTTCCGTTTGAATATCATAAGCCATATCCGCTTCCGCTTTTTGGCGATCGGATTCCGCCTTAAGCTGTGCTTTTTTAATGGCAAGTTCATTTTGTTTTTCCGCAATAATTCTTTGAGATTCAACTTCGGCGTCGTTTGCTTCTTTGTTGGCCGTTGCCTGCGCAATTACCACATCTTTTTCAGCATTTGCTTTGGCAATACTTGCATCTTTTCTGATTTTTGAAATGTTGTCAATCCCTAAATTTTCTATAACTCCGTTTTCATCTTCAAAAGATTGAATATTAAAGGAAACAATTTCAAGCCCTAATTTTTCCAAATCCGGAACCGCATTTTCTTGTACCTTTTCTCCAAACGATTTTCTATCCTGAACCATCGTCGGCAAAGTTAATTGCCCGATAATTTCACGCATATTACCTTCAAGAACATCCTTAACCTGTGCAATAATATAATCTTCCGTTTGATTTAAAAAGTTTTGGGCTGCCCTTTCAATCATTTGCTCATCATTCGGTACTTTAATCTTAACGATCCCGTCAACTCTGACGTTAATATAATCGTTGGTCGGTACCGCCGTTCCCGTTTTTACATCAACGCTCATAACCTTTAAAGAAAGCTTGTCCAATCTTTCTAAAAACGGAATTCGAACAGAAGCTCTTCCCACAATAACTTTTCTTCTTAATCCTGATATAATAAAAGCCTTATCAGGCGGTGCTTTTACATATCCCGTTCCTACAATCACCAAAAATAATATCGCAATCAATCCGATACCAATTAAATATTCCATATGCACCTCCTAAAATAAGATAATTATATCACAAATATGCCATATTGATTATTAAAATATCCTTAATTTTTTTATAAGCTTTTATGCAAAAATATCAAATCAAATATTTTGATAATGCTTTTTTTCGTTTTTTTATTAATTTATCCTGATAAAAATAAAACATTATTATAGTTAAGAACATAATCAAAAACACAAAAATATGCGATTACTGCGGCTTATTCTCCTGTTTTTATTCTTTATATGTGTCAAAAATGAGCCCTAAAAATACAATATGTGTAGTAATATTTTTAATTTTATCTCATTCGAATTTTTTTAAATCACTTTTCCCCAATAAGGGTGATTCAACTTTAAAATTATCGGCTATAGTAGCCCCGATATCCGCAAATGATTTGCCTTTCCTTAGTTTTTTTGTCTTCGTAAATCTCTTTGAAAAATAAAGCAAAGGGACCTCTTCTCTGGTATGATCTGTGCCAATATGGGTCGGATCATTACCATGATCGGCAGTAATAATTAATAAATCGTCAGCTTTTAGCTCTTTAATCAAATATCCTAATTGAATATCAAATTCCTCCAATTGATTTTTATATCCGTGCGGATTTCTTCTATGTCCCCATAAAGAATCAAAATCCACCAAATTAACAAACAGTAAACCTTTAAAGCATTTGTTTTTTACAAAATCTATTGTTTTAAGCATTCCATCAAAATTATTTTTTGATTTTATATATTCGGTTATACCCTCATAATCAAAAATATCCGCAATTTTCCCAACAGAAATAACGTCATATCCTCCTTCGCTTAAAGAATTCAATACGGTCTTTTTATAAGGTTTTAGCGCATAATCTCGCCTGTTAGAGGTTCTTATAAAATTTTTGTAATTATTACCTGAAAATGGTCGGGCAATTATTCGACCAATTTTCCATTTTTCATTCAAAGTAATTTCTCTTGCGATTTCACAACACCTGTAAAGTTCATTAAGTCCAAAAGTTTCTTCATGAGCCGCAATTTGAAACACACTGTCGGAAGAAGTATAAACTATTAATTCCTTTGTCTTTAAATGCTTTTCACCTAATTCCTTTATTATTTCCGTACCGCTTGCCGATTTATTACCAATAACTTTATATCCCGTCGATTTTTCAAAAGTATCGATTAACTCTTTAGGAAAACCGTTTGCCGAAAAGGTTTTAAACGGCTTATCCACCAAAATACCCATCATTTCCCAATGTCCGGTTAACGTGTCCTTTCCAACAGATGCTTCCGTTAATTTTTTATAATATCCTAACGGTTTATCGATTGGCAAAACACCTTTAACGGGATGAAGATTACCAAGGCCGAGCCTTTGTAAATTGGGTAAATTAAGTCCGTCGGTTACTTTGGCTGTATTACCAAGAGTATCGGTATTTAAGTCCCCGTACGCTTTTGCATCATAAGCTGCCCCAACTCCTACAGAATCCATCACAACAAGAATTATTCGTTCAAATCTCACAAAATAATTCCTCACATTGTTTGATTATATTTTCGTTAGTAAATCCAAACTTGTTAAACAACTTATCAGCCGGGGCAGATTCGCCAAAACAATCTATAGTGATAAATTTAGTATATTCAGTTTTATATTTATGCCAAGACATTTGCGAACCTGCCTCAACAATTATTCTTCTGGTAACATATTTAGGAATTATTCGTTCTTTATACTTCGAGCTTTGTTGCTCAAATAATTCAATGGATGGCATGCTTACAACTCTAACCGACTTATTTTTTTCTTCTATTGTCTTTGCGCATTGATAAATTAACGGAACCTCCGATCCGGACGCAATTAAAATAATGTCAGGATTGTTATTCGTTTCATAAATAATATATCCGCCCCTCAAAGCATCCTTACCGGTACCTTCTATTTTTAATAAATTTTGTCTTGAAAGCACAAGAACATGCGGGGTCGTTCGGGACGATATTGCCAAAGCCCAGCCAACAGCCGTTTCAATGGCATCCGCCGGTCTGAAACATATTAAATTAGGTACGCTTCGTAACATGGTCAGTTGTTCTATAGGCTGATGAGTCGGACCATCCTCTCCTACTCCAATACTATCATGAGTCATCACAAATATTTGAGGCACATTCATCAGGGCACTTAACCTCATCATAGGTTTAATATAGTCCGCAAAAACAAAGAATGTTGCTGTGTATACCTTAAGACCGCCAAATAAAATCATTCCGTTAGCAATCGCCCCCATCGCAATTTCTCTAATTCCAAAATATATATTTCGTCCGTCATAATTATTATGTGAAAATATTTTTTCATTATTCATTAATGTTTTATTTGAAGATGCCAAATCGGCAGAACCGCCGACAAGATTTTTAATCTTATTTTTTATTTTATTTATCGTTTGAAAAGAACTGATTCTTGTTGCTTGATTATTTACCTCAAAATCAAATAAACCCTTAATATTTAATATTTCATCAATGGATATTTCTTTATAATAACTTATTAATTCATTATAAAGTAAAGGTTCATTTTTTTTGTACTCCCTAAACATTGAAAGCCATT
>JBHAFN010000179.1:0-5210 GCA_041856105.1 Bacillota bacterium | reverse complement strand
GTCCTTTCCGTTTTTTATTTTTTCACAAATTTTATTTGACACTATTATGCTATATTTTAAATAGAGGTAATTTATGAACCATATATTAGAAATATTACTGTCAATAATTAATGATCCTTCTCAAAAAGGAATTAATTATGATATAGCTAAAACCATTCTCAATAATTTAGATAAAATTGATGATTTGGGCATCAATGAACTTGCCGAACTATGTTTCGTATCCAGTGCGACCATTTCAAGATTTTGTCGGTTTTTAGGATGCAACGGGTTTGCGGATTTCAAAGAAATAATTACCACCCCAATCACATTCACAAATAGAACGACACCGTTTATTAATGCAATTGACAACGAGAAATATTTACTGTCATCAATTATTAACGAACTTAACTGTTTGATAAACCATATAGATCAATCGAAAATCGATTCTTTAATTAAAGACATTCACCTTTATAAAAAGGTTGCTATATTAGGTAGAGGCAATTCAGGTCAATTTGCCAAGCAATTACAATACAACCTAGCCTTTTACAAGAAAATCACTTATACATTTATTAATCTTTATGATCAGATCGATTATATCGCCAATGCCGATTCGGACACTTTAATCATCGTAATATCCGTTTCCGGAAATTACTTTTCGCCATACAGATTCGATGATTCCTTACGCTTTAAACAAGAAAGAACCAAGGATACTAAAGCCAAAATTATATGTATCACCAAAAATCCTAAAGTTAAAAACCTTTCCATTGTTGATGATATTGTCCGAATCGGAACATTAACCAAAGAAAACTATTATAACTACTCGGTACAATATTTAATTGATTTAATTTGTTTAAAATACAGTAATTATATTAACAATCTATTGAACGGATAGTTTTTCCGCTTCTTTTTTCAAACAATCCTTTTCATATTGTTTCCAAAACGGATAATAAATTATTATTCCTATCAAAAAAGAAATTATTACCACAAACAGCGATTTTAAGTCTTGAGTACCCATCGGCCCTAAAATAAACGGTGGAGTTGCCCAAGGCAATTCGGCATAAAACCTATTTAACCATCCCGTCGCATAAATCGAGTAAACGACTACTCCGTTTACTACGTTTGTTATAATAAACGGAATAATCAAAAACGGATTTAAAGCTAAAGGTAACCCAAAGATTACCGGTTCAACTATTGTAAAAACAGATGAAGGCAAGCAGGCAAATCCCAAAGGTTTATGCCAATCAACTTTAGAAAATATCATATAAAATATTAACGGCCATACAGTCGCAGTCCATGTGGAAATACGATCAATTCCGTTGGAAGTCCAAATGTGAGGCAATTGATTTAAAGGAACACCACTAGCTACCGCAGCCGCATTTTCTGCCGTCCACGATTGTACAAACGGCGCAAAAACCGCATTAAGCATGTTATCTCCATGTAAGCCTACACCCCATAATAAACCATGCAACAATCTGTTAACTCCATAAACAAACACATTATCTGCCGCAGAAATAAACGGAGTAAGAATGGTTGAAAACAATAATACCAAATCAATTTCCAATATTGTTCTGACAATCCATGCAAAAGTCATAACTACCGCATAAGGAATAATTGCCGTAAACGCATTCCCGATATTGGGAGGTACCGAATCCGGCAGTTTTATTACGATATTTCGATCAACAATAACTTTAAAGATTCTGACCGCCATAAGTACAACGACAATCGTTACAAATAAGCCTGAAGCGCTAAAAGCTGTCGTATCTATCGTTCCACCCGTTTGAGTAATTAAAATAAAAGTAACTAAACCTAATATTCCGCACGTTTTAGGATTTATTCCAATCTTTTCTCCATAATTCATCGCGATGGATATAGAAGTATAAAGTGATAAAAAGCCTAAAGTATAACTGTTGACAAACACGAATTTAACCGCAATCGGAGCTAAAAAAGGTAATAGCGGTTCCCCGTTTCCAACCGAACCGGAACCCAATACATACAAAACCAAAAAGACGGAGCCGACAATAATAACCGGCATAACTCCAACCAACCCGTTTTGAATTGCCGAAATTGACGGCAACTCCGAAAACTTGCCTAAAGGTTCGGCAAGCCTATATGTAAGCTCGGAAATACGATCTAAAAAACCCTTCTTTTCTGACATATTCTTTCTCCTTTTCCAATTATTTTCATTATTAAAAACACATATGATTTTTAAATTGATCATATAAATTGTGCGCATCAATTTATAATTTTTTTATAGCATAAATAAAACTTTTATTAATTTATTTTCAAAATATGAAAAACATATCAAAAAAATTGTTGGCAGCTATTATCGTTAAAATATAAAATAAATTATAAATACACAGATTTACAAAACAGAAAATTAAAAACTCGTTTTACCTGAGTAAGATATGAGTGTTACATTTAAATTGAGGAAAGATCATGAAAGAAAAGCTAAACGAAAATATAGTAATGTTGCTTCAACAAAGCAACGATTTCATTAAAGCTGAAGAATTGGCCGTCAAATTGGAAGTAAACGAAAAAACTGTTCGAAGAAGAATTAGACAGTTAAATGAAACTTTTAATTTAAACAATATCGGAATTATTGAAGCTAAAAAAAGTAAAGGTTATAAACTGTATGTTTATAATAAAAGCGAATTTGATAAATTTATTGATTATAAAATTGCCGATATAGAACTAAATAATCCTTTAAACAGGAGAGCTTCAATTTTTTTTAAAATTGATAAAATATAAGTTCTGTCAAAAAAGTTACCTTTTGCAAACGTTTTATATTTCCGAAACAACCTTAACTAACGATATAGATGAATTAAATAAATATACCGCTTACGTAAATGTAAAAATTAAATACTCCAATAAAAAAGGATTTTATATTGAAGGAGATGAATACTATATCAGAAATTGCGCTCTGCGCCTTCATTATGACAGCAGCATGGTCAAGTCCATAAGAAGAGAAAAAAGAGAGATAAAGGACAATATAGTATCATGGATATCCGAGGTATTATATAAAGAAGAAATAGCCATTAACAAAAACTCTTTAGACGCTTTAACAAATTATATAACCCGATCAGCCGGAAATATAATTGCCGGCAGAACAATTACTTCTTTATCTTTAATTGATAATATTGAATACACCAAAGATTTTATAAATATCGCCCAGAAAATCTATAAAGAATTATCTCAAAGACTAAAAATAAATTTCTCCGATGAAGAAACCGCCTTTCTTGCCTATTTCCTCAGAGGAGTATTGGATTTAAAAAACGTCCAACTTTCCAAAAACGATCCTCTTTATCAAAAAGCAGTCGAAACAATCCATTTAACCAATTTCATTTTCAATAATATCGGGATAAATATCCGCTTGAATATAGATGACGATCAACTATTGCGATTTTTTTACGGTTTCTTTATTAGATTAAAACTGGATATTCAAAAAAGAGAAATGATTTATCTGGATATCGAAACCACTTATCCGAAATCTTATTTATTATCCAAAATTATTTTTAAAGAAATAGCCAAACTACAAAATCAAATTGTTGCCAAGGAAGAAGCCGCTTATTTTTCTATAATTCTGGAAAATTTATATTTAAGACAAAAATATAATTCGAAAAAATATTATCAATATTACAGTCCGAAAAATACATTGCCGATTTTTATAAATATGAACTCAGGCATTTCATCGACTACAACATAACCACTTATAACTTTAACGAATACATAAAACCGGATAACAAATATATTGATTCCTTAGGGGCAAAAGATACGCTTACAAGTGATTTTAAAGTTCATGACGCATACAGAATCCAATATCTCAAAGAACATATTGAGGCGATAAGTGAAGCGATTGAAGACGGTATAGAAGTAATGGGTTATTTGTCTTGAAGTTGTATTGATTTGGTAAGTTGTTCCACAGGAGAAATGAGTAAAAGATACGGTTTTATATATGTAGATAAAGACGATCGGGGAAACGGAACATTAAACAGATATAAGAAAGACAGTTTTTATTGGTATAAAAAAGTAATTAAGTCAAACGGTGAAGATTTAAATATGGAAACCAAATGAATAAATTTATGTTAGGAGCTTCCACAGCCGCTCATCAAGTTGAAGGTGATAATATCCATAGCGATTTTTGGCTAATGGAACAAATGCAAAATACCAATTTTAAAGAACCGTCTTTTAAGGCTGTCGATCATTATAATAGATTTGAAGAAGATATTTTGTTATTAAAAAATGCCGGATTAAACTCTTACAGATTTTCAATCGAATGGGCAAGAATCGAACCGGAAAAAGACCATTTTGATCTCAAGGAAATAGAACATTATCGCAGTGTTTTGGAAGCTTGTAAAAGAAATAATATAACTCCCATTGTTACTTTACACCACTTCTCTTCGCCTGCATGGTTAATATCCTTTAACGGTTGGGAAAATGAAGAAACAATTCATTTATTTGCCAGATATTGTTTGTTTGTAGTAGAACATTTAAAGGATTGTTTGGAATATATATGTACCATTAACGAAGCTAATATGGGTTTACAAATAGCCAATAAAATATCCGCTTCCAATTTACAAGTCGGTTTAAACAATAAAATATTTAATAACCCGGAATTACAAAATGAATTAAAATCATTATTCAACACAAACATCGCCAATACCTTTTTATCACCGAGAACCTTAAACGGTGATTCAATAATTATGCAAGCTCATCTTGAAGCGAAAAAAAATAATAAAGGCCATCAAGCCGACAATAAAGGTGGGTTTAACTTTGTCATTGCATGATCACCAAGCTATTAATGGCGGTGAAGAATATGCCCATAAAGAGTGGGAATTGGAATTTTTAAGATACTTACCTTATATTAAAAATGATGACTTTTTAGGAATTCAAAATTATACCAGAAACGTTTATGATAATAACGGCATAACAAAAAATCATCACAACAGTCGCAAAAAAACATTAATGGGTTATGAATATTATCCCGAAGCACTGGAAAAGGTAATTCGTAAAGTAAACAAGGAATTAAATATTCCGTTATTGGTAAGTGAAAACGGCATAGCAACTAATGACGATAATGAAAGATGTGCATTTATAAAAACAGCTTTACAAGGTATCAAAAACTGTTTAAATGACCATATTGATATAACAGGTTATCTTCATTGGTCTTTGTTGGATAACTTTGAATGGCAAAAAGGATATGATTATCCTTTCGGACTGATTGAAGTTGATCG
>JBHAFN010000178.1:0-2553 GCA_041856105.1 Bacillota bacterium | reverse complement strand
TTGGGCTGTCCGCCCATTAAAGCGGTACGCGAGCTGGGTTCAGAACGTCGTGAGACAGTTCGGTCCCTATCTGTTGTGGGCGTTGGAAATTTGAGGAGTGCTGCCCTTAGTACGAGAGGACCGGGGTGGACGTACCAATGGTGCACCGGTTGTCACGCCAGTGGCATAGCCGGGTAGCTAAGTACGGATTGGATAAACGCTGAAGGCATCTAAGCGTGAAACCAACTTCAAGATTAGATTTCCCATTCACATGATGAAGTAAGATCCCTAGAAGACTACTAGGTTGATAGGTCAGAGATGGAAGCGTAGCGATACGTGCAGTTGACTGATACTAATAGATCGAGGGTTTAATCACACGAGAACAACAAACACAATGACATCAGAAAGATTGGCTGATGTGTCTAATATCTATTATTTAGTTTTCAGGGAACATTTTTAATCCGGTGATTATAGCAAGATGGTCACACCTGTACCCATTCCGAACACAGAAGTTAAGCATCTTTACGGTCATGATAGCTATGCCTGCCATAGTGAAAGCAGCTAGTTGCCGGGTCTTCTTTGATACCTATTCGGTATCTTTTTTTGTTAGTTTTTGATAGGATATTTATTGTATTGGAGATTAAGATATGTTGGAAATAACGACCAAAAATATTAATGAAACAAGAGCGTTAGGGGAAACTTTAGGAAAATTAGCTAAAGAAGGAATGATTTTTACCCTTTACGGAAATTTGGGAGCCGGTAAAACTTCTTTGACCCAAGGGATTGCCAGAGGATTGAATATTGAGAAAACAATAAACAGCCCTACATTCAATATTTTGAAAATATATAACGGTCGATTAACTTTAAATCATATTGATGCATATCGTTTGGAAGGATTACATCAGGATTTGGGTTTTGAAGAACAGTTGGACGGTAACGGTTTAACGGTTATTGAATGGCCTGATTACATTAAAGAGTTAATCGGAGAAAAATATTTGAAAATAACCGTTTCCATAAATGATGATGATTCAAGAACCGTTAAATTGGAGCCTTTTGGAAAAGAATATGAATTAATGTTAGGAGAAATAAAATGATTACGCTTTGTATGGATACGAGTCATAAACTGCTTGTATTAACTGTTTTAAAAGATTATAAAATTATCGCCGCTTATCAGGAATTGTGTTTAAAAAAACAATCGGAACTTATTTTTTTAAAACTTGATGAGTTATTTAAAGCGAATAATTTAAAACCCAAGGATATTGATGAAGTGGTTATCACTAAAGGTCCGGGCAGTTATACGGGAGTCAGAATTGCAATGAGTATAGCGAAAGTTTTATGCAGTTTGAGAAATATTCCTTTATATACGTTGGATACTTTAAGATTATATGGCGGTAATCTGGAAAATGTATCGGTGTTGATGGATGCAAGAGGAAACCGGGTTTATTACGGTAAATTTAACCATGGCGATATTTTAGTACAAACGTGCGTTAAAAGTCTTGATGAACTTGATATAAATTGTTTGGACAATCTTGTCGGTGATTTAAGCGTAATCGGTTTACAGGATAAATATATTGATTTAGGGCAGGCTTTTATTGAGCTTAAAGACAAATGGGAAAGAGTTGACAATATTCACTTATTAACTCCGGAATATCTGAAAGAAGCAAGTGAATATTTGGTACGGTAATGGTAATAAGAAGGCTTGAAGAAAAAGATTTGGATGAAATTCTGAGAATAGAAGGTGAATTGTTTACTTCTCCTTGGAAGAGGGAAGATTTTTTATATGAATTAAATGATAATCCTTTCAGCAGCTATTATGTATTGGTGCTTGATGAAAAAATCATCGGTTATATCGGATTTTGGATTACCTTTGAAACCGCTCAGATAACCAATATCGCCATAGATGAAGAATTCCAGCAAAAAGGCTACGGCACTCTTTTGATGAACAGATGCATTGAAGAGGTTGAAAAGGCAAAATGCGAGAATATTACCTTGGAGGTTAGGGTCGGTAATCATAAGGCAATCGCTTTATATGAAAGATTGGGTTTTATAAAAGCCAACATTAGAAAAGGATATTATACGGATAATCATGAGGATGCATATTTGATGATTAAACCGTTGGGAGGTGCATATAGTGAGTAAGTATATTTTAGCCATAGAAACAAGCTGTGATGAAACGGCTTGCGCAGTTATAAAGAATGATCGAGAAATATTATCCAATATTGTAAGCAGTCAAATCAACGTGCATAAGTTATATGGCGGAGTGGTTCCGGAAGTTGCCTCTAGAATTCATGTGGAAAACATTTCTGTCGTTATTGAAGAAGCGCTTAAAAAGGCAAATCTGACAATGGAGGAAATAGACGGAATTGCTTTGACCCAAGGTCCCGGTCTGATCGGTTCATTACATGTAGGGGTATGTGCGGCTAAAACCCTTGCTTGGGTTTATGATAAACCGATAATTCCCATTCATCATATTGTCGGACACATTTATGCCAATACGTTTGTGGATGAATTGTCTTTTCCTTTGCTTGCCTTAGTAGTTTCCGGCGGGCACAGCGAGTTAATTATGATGAAAGA
>JBHAFN010000177.1:0-3093 GCA_041856105.1 Bacillota bacterium | reverse complement strand
TGATACTTGAAATCAGCGGTTCGATTTTTTGCCCCAATCCCTGCAAAGAGTTTCTAAGACACAAAAGCATCCCCAATACTGCAAAAAACAAAGTTGCAAAAGCAATATAGTTTTTGGCTGTATTAATCAATAAAACATTATTGGAGCCTGATATTGTTTTAATTAGCGGTACGGATATAAAACGTAATAATATGGCTGACGATATTCCCCAAAACACGGAAAGAAACATGGAATAATTAATGGCTTTTTTAATTCTGGGATATTGCTTGGCACCGTAATTTTGTGAAACGAAGGTTGTAAGCGATGTAGCCAAACTGGAAATAGGCAGAATAAAGAAAAATTGAACTTTTCTGGCGGTTACTTGTGCCGCAATAATGATTGCCCCGAATTTATTTAAAGCCGTTTGTAAAACTATGGAACCGATTGAAACTACGGATGACATCAAGCCCATTGATAAACCTTGGGTTAATAGGTCAATTAAAAGCTGTTTATCCAAATAAAAATGAACTTTACTCAATAAAAGCTCCGGAACTTTTAAATATATGTAGATAAAACAAGCCGCAACCGAAAAGGTTTGAGCTATTACCGTCGCAATCGCAGCTCCCTGTATTCCCAAATTAAATCGAGTAATAAAAATAATATCTAATGTGACATTGATAAAACATGCAAAAACTAAAATTACCAACGGTATAAAACTGTTTCCGACAGCTCTTAATAGTCCCGAACCTAAATTGTATAAAAAGGTAATTTGGACGAACAATAAAATTATATATATGTAAGAATAAGCTTCATCAATTATATCAAGAGGGGTATTTAACGATTTAAGCAGGTGATGTAATCCTAAATGTCCTATCATCATAATCGTTAAAGTTATAAATAAGCCGATAATTAATGCATGGGCAAATGATTTTTTGACCATTTCATAATTTTTTGCTCCGTGATATCGTGCGGTAACAACGCTCATCCCGTTTCCCACACCCAATGCGAAACCGACAATCAATTCAAATATTGCCGAGGTTGAACCGATGGCGGCTAATGACTGCTCACCCAAAAAATTTCCGACAATAGCGGTATCGGCAGCGTTATATAATTGTTGAAAAACGCTTGATATAAGGATGGGTATGGAAAATGTAATCAAGGAATTTAAAATAGAGCCGTTAGTTAAATCCGTTTTATTCTTCATAGATACCTCTTAAACAATTCTAACACTTATCCGTTTTTAATTGGGCATTTGTTTAAAATTGGGATATAATTTTAAAAGACATGGAATATTATATTGACGATTACATAAACATTAAAATAGATAAAGCGTTTGATGGTAAAACATTAGAAGCATTTTTAGATTATTTTAAACAGTCTAAAAAAAATAAATATTTATTAATTAAAGATAATAAAATAACTGTAAATAACCAAAAAGTAACTTTAAATTATCTTTTGAAAACAGATGATCATATAAAAATAAGACTTGAAAAAGAAAAAATAGATTTTATAAGAGATGAAAATTTACCTGAAGTGGTTTATGAAGATGAATTTGTATTGGTGGTCAATAAACCTGATAAAATGATTGTTCATGGCGAAAAAAATAAGCCGGGAGCTTTAGCCAATCTTGTCGCAAAATATTATGAAACAAATAATTATGCTTATAAGGTGCGATGCATTCATCGTTTAGATGAGGATACCAAAGGTTTGATAATGTTTTGTAAATTGGAGTTCTTTTTACCTTATTTTGATTATTTAATTCAAGAAAAAAAGATAAAAAGATTTTATAAAGCCATAGTTTTCGGAAGGCTTGATAAAGAGTTAATCATCGATAAACCTATCGGAAGAGATAGACATCAAGCTAATAAACAAAGAGTTTCCAAAACCGGAAAACCTTCCCAAACCATAGTCAAACCGCTTGTTTTTAAAAATAAGTATACATTAGCGGAGTGTGAATTGTTTAGCGGAAGAACACATCAAATCAGAGTACATTTAAGTAGTGAAAATTTATTTATTGTAAATGATCCGTTATATGGAAAACCTTCCGGCGATTTTAATACAATGGGCCTTTATGCTTACAAGCTTATTTGGGTTAATCCTCTGAATAATAAAAAAATAGAGGTGGAATTACCGCTATTAAAAGAGTTAAATTATTTCAAAATGCCTTAAAGCCTGTAAGACACCGTCATTTTGAACGGTATCACAAACGTAATCGGCTTTATCCTTAAGGTTATCTTCGGCATTACCCATGGCTACTCCTATTTTGGCTTTGATAATCATTTCTTCATCATTGCCGGCATCTCCGAAGCTCATTACATTATCCCATGTAAGGCGGTTTTTGTTTAAAAATGAAGTAATTGTTGTGGCTTTAGTAGTATTTTTCATGAAAGCATCATAGCCGCTTTTATGGGATGCGGCAAAGCCTAATTCCGGAAATAAAGGAATTATGGTATCTAAAATTTCTTTTGATTCGATCAAGAATATTCCCAAGGGTAAACCGTGAGTTAAATGGTAGTTTTGATTGACGGTATCGTCAATCAGTAACTTGGCTGCCGGTGAATCAAATCCTACATATCTTTCGACATATTTATTAAAGTTGGTATACACTACGATATCATCCTTACATTTGCAGCCTAATCCGATTCCTTTTTCTTCACATATGCTTATTAATCTGTTTAATGTGTCTAAAGGGATTTCATGAGTTTCTAAAACCGATCCGTTTTTATCTACCAGACAACCGCCGTTGATGGTTACCAAATAATCCAAAGATAAGTCCGACAATAATTGTTTAGGAATGAATTTATAGTGCCTTCCGGTAGCTATTAAAATTTTATAGCCGTTTTCTTCCGCCTTTTTCAGACCGTGTTTTAAATTTTCGGTAACGGTTTGTTCAAATGGAATTAAGATTGTTCCGTCGATATCAAATACTAATAATTTAATGTTTTCAATTTTCATAAACACATTATATCATCAATCATGTATAATAATACTGATATGTGCCTATAGCTCAATTGGATAGAGTATCTGATTCCGATTCAGAAGGTTGCAGGTTCAAGTCCTGTTAGGCACGCCATTTTTTTATTTAGTCTTTAAACAGTGTTTTGTATAATTTAT
>JBHAFN010000176.1:0-2708 GCA_041856105.1 Bacillota bacterium | reverse complement strand
TACATGATCCACGGAAATATTGTAACCGGAGTAATGAGTTTTACGGAAATGGAAAACATGATGTATAAAATTGAAGGTGAAGATTTGTATTTGATCGGCACAAGCGAACACTCCATGATCGGTAAATACATTGATACGATTATCGATGAAAACAAATTACCTCAAGCTTTAACAAGCTATTCCCCTTGTTTCAGAAAAGAAGTTGGCGCTCACGGAATTGAAGAAAGAGGGGTTTATCGAATTCATCAATTTGAAAAACAGGAAATGATTGTAGTATGTAAACCAGAAGATTCCATGTATTGGTTTGAACAACTTTGGAAAAATACGGTTGATTTTTTCAGAACATTAGATATTCCTGTAAGAACATTGGAATGTTGTTCAGGAGATTTGGCTGATTTGAAAGTAAAAAGCTGTGATGTTGAGGCTTGGTCGCCAAGACAAAAGAAATATTTTGAAGTAGGCAGCTGTTCTAATTTGGGGGATGCTCAAGCCAGAAGATTAGGTATAAGAGTTAACGGTGAAAAAGGAAAATATTTTGCCCATACGCTGAATAATACGGTTGTCGCTCCACCAAGAATGTTAATTGCATTTTTGGAAAACAACTTAAATGAGGACGGAACGGTAAATATCCCGGTTGCTTTAAGACCTTATATGGGTAATAAAACGAAGATCGGATAAAATGTTTCACGTGAAACAACGAAAGTTTATGAAAAGACATAAACTTTTTTGTTTTTAAATAGTATTATAAATATAAGATGAAAAATAAATTTCAGGAAAAATTAAGAAGACAAATACTTTACATATTCTTTGTTACATTAACCTTGGTTTTTGTGTTTTTGTATGTTGGTTCTCTTGTTGCAAACAACAATTTCTCCAAGAACAGACTTAATGAATATAATACCGATTTGAATAACAAACTGGAAGAATTGTTTAAAATAACCGATTATTATAATGAACAATATTTAAATCTTAATAATGCGGAAACATATTATGGCAATTTATATAAAATCAATAATCATTTGGAGATAAAAACGGATGTATATATTTATGATTTAAATAAAGATATTATTTTTACTAATATAAATATCCCTGAAGAAGTAAGCAGTTTAAATCAATATATAAATATTCTGCTTAAAAAGCTTGATCAAAACACAACCGGCTTTATATCAATTAAACCTATAGGCACAAACAACCAGATGTTGATCGGAAAAAAATCCGCTAACGGCTACAGCATTATTAAAATTGAAGAAGAAGAATTAAAAAGATACTTGGAAACATACAGTCAATATGTAATTACCGACAACAAAGACCATGTAATTGCTTCAACTAATGATAAATTTATAAATAATTTATATAAATATGAAAATGAAGGTTCGGAGATAACTTTAAACCAACAACAATATATCAGTAAAATGTTGAAAAATGACAAAGGAATAAAAATATACAGTTTTATATTGAAAAGAAACGTTTTTGATATGAGCCGAATTTTATTGTTATTCGGTATGGTGTTTGTGTTGTTGATAATCGGTTTAAATTATTTCTCAAAGCGGTTATCTAAAAATACCGCAAAATCATTAGATAAAATAATTGATGAAATTGAAAACATTAAAAATAATAAAAGTAAATATTTAAATGATATTAAAACAAACGATGAATTTGAAATATTAACCAAAGAAATAAACGATATGCTTGGTAATATTGAAAGTTTAAATATGAAAAACACCGAACTGATCAATCTTAACAAGCAAATAGAAATTAAACATTTGGAATCCCAATTTAATCCGCACTTTTTATATAACACCTTGGAAACCATTCGTTATGTCATGTTTGAGGATAAACAGATGGCCGGAGATTTAATTGTTAAACTTACCGAAATACTTAGATACAGTATTTCCAATCAGGAAGAAATGGTTAAGATTAAAGACGACATGGTTCATATAGAAAATTATCTTGAAATATGTAAAGTCAGGTTTCAAGAGCGATTTACCTACACCATAAAACTTGATGAGAAATGTAAAAACGTATTAATCCCTAAATTGATATTTCAACCGATAATTGAAAACAGCATTAAACATAATTTTATTAATAAAGAAAGTTTATCAATATGGATTACCGTGGAAGTTAATGAAAATAAATTATTTATAGAAGTTGAAGATGACGGGGAAGGGATTGATGAAAAAGTTTTAAAAAACATCAAAGAAAATTTCAATTCCAAAATTCAATCGACACATATCGGTTTATTTAACGTTTATCGAAGATTAAAATTAAAGTATGAAAACTTTGATTTTAACATATTCAGCAGGAAGGAAATCGGAACTAAAATAGTTATTACCATTTTAATAGGGGACAGTGATTATGTATAAAATATTAATTGTGGAAGATGAGGTTATTATCAGAAAAGGATTAATCTTTTCGATAGACTATAATCAACTGAATTGTTCAATAATTGCGGAAGCCGGTAACGGTAAAGAAGGAATTGATTTAATAGTTAAGCATCACCCTGATATTGTAATTACAGATATTAATATGCCGATTATGACCGGTTTGGAAATGATCGAAAAAACATATTTAAATTATGATTACAGCGCCATAATTATCAGCGGATATAATGAATTCGAATATGCGAAAAAAGCAATAGATTTCGGAATTGCCCAATATATTTTAAAACCCGTAAATCATGAAGAATTGATAAAATCAATAAAAAAATG